>JAISRJ010000288.1 GCA_031273705.1 Clostridiales bacterium | reverse complement strand
CTGGAAAAAAATGATAAGGTTGGCAATAAATTGAGCATTACCGGAAAGGGACGATGTAATTTTACAAATTCCTGCGATCCTGAAAATTTGCTGGCTAACACGGTTGGCAATCCGGAATTTCTATACTCCGCGTTCTATGGTTTTACTTCCGAGGATACCATCCGATTTTTTCGAGAGTTGGGTGTGGAATCGGTTGTTGAGCGTGGACGCAGGGTTTTTCCAAAATCGCAGAAAGCGGCGGATATTGTAAACGCGATGGCCTCATATTTACGCCGCAATTCTGTGGAAGTGATTCTAAATTCTGAAGTAAACAATATAAAGATTATTTCATCCGGCCGCCATAAATGGCGTGTCACGGCGCACGGACGAATATACGAAGCTGATTCTCTTATAGTCGCCACCGGCGGGCTTTCGTATCCCGCAACGGGTTCGACGGGCGACGGCTATAAATTCGCGAAGTTGTTCGGACATAATATCACAAAGCTTACGCCTTCTTTGGTTCCGCTAAAAACAAAAGAAGATTGGGTAAGGGAATTACCCGGGCTAAGCCTTCATAATATAGCCATTACTCTTTCGGATCTTTCAAATAGACGAAAGGTTTTATATAAAGATTTTGGAGAATTGCTATTTACACATTATGGAATCAGTGGGCCGGTGGTGTTATCCGCAAGTCGTTTTGTTAGCGGGGATAATAATGTATTTTCTATCGATCTAAAACCGGCGCTTGACTTAAAGGCGTTGAACGCGCGTATTTTGCGTGATTTTACAAAGTATAACAACAAGCGTGTAATAAACGCGCTGGACGATCTGCTTCCCCGCGCCCTGATACCGATTGTGATTAAACTGGCGGAGATACCGTTTGACAAAAGCGTACACGACATTACAAAAGCGGAGAGAAAAAATCTTGCCGCGGCACTAAAGTCTGTTAAACTTACATTAGCCGGTCGGGCGGGTTTTAATGAGGCTGTAATAACAAACGGCGGAGTAGATACCGGAGAGATAGATCCCTCTACCATGGAATCAAAGATTATACCTGGGTTATTTTTTGTCGGAGAAGTTTTGGATGTGGACGCCTTAACTGGCGGCTATAATCTGCAGATTGCTTTTTCGACGGGATATTTGGCTGGAATACACTGTTGATGGGTGGGTTATTGTGTGTTAAGCATTAGAGGAGCAATTACGGCGGCGGAAAACGTCCGTGAGGAGATTCTCGCGGCGGCCGAGGAATTACTTAATGAAATAATCGGCGCTAACACGTTGACGAACGAACAAATTATTTCCATAATATTTACGGTTACAGAGGATTTGGATGCCGCTTACCCCGCGGAAGCGGCACGGCGATTGGGGATAGTTCAGGCCGGCTTGCTGTGTATGCGGGATATGTATGTAAAAAACAGTTTACAGAGATGTATACGGGTTATAGTATTCGCGGAGAATGGGAAGTCGCAGTCGGAAGCCGTTCACATATATTTGCGGGAGGCTCAAATACTAAGAAAAGATTTGGCGCGTACCTGCGCGGTGGCGATAGACGGTCCTTCCGGGGTCGGAAAGAGTACACTGGCGAAGGCGCTGGCTAAAGAATTATCATTTATATATGTGGACACGGGCGCGATGTATCGGGCGGCGGCTGTATATTATATGCGGCTGGCGACTTGGCCAGAGCGGGATGAATCGGTTCTAAGCGACATGCGCATATCCATAGAATATATAGACGGCGTTCAGCACATTTTTTTGAACGGAGAGGACGTGACAGATCAACTCCGAACAAAAGAAGTGACATTCGCGTCGTCCGCAAAAATTTCCGTCAACAGGGCGGTACGCGAAAAGCTTTTGTATTTGCAGCGCGAGATAGCGCAAAAGAATAATGTGATTATGGATGGGCGTGACATTGGTACAAGAGTATTGCCATGGGCGCAAGTTAAAATTTATTTAGACGCGGATATTCATACGCGTACTCTGCGCAGACTAAACGATATTATTGGCGGGGATTACGAAACGGTTAAGAAAGAAATAGAGTCACGCGATTACCGTGACAGCCATCGAGAGCACGATCCTTTGACCAAAGCGGAGGACGCGATTTATTTGGATACAGGAAATATGAGTTTGGATGAGGTTAAACAAAAAGCCTTGGATCTGATAAGGGAAGGTATAGCGGTTTCCCTTTCACGGGGGATCACATAACCAAGACAGTGTTACATTATGGGGAGGGATTTTGTGCTTTATGAAGTGTGTAAGTTCATCGGCTTTTTTGTGTTTCATTTAGTGTATAGAATAAAGGTAACCGGGCTGGATAATATTCCCAAAGACGGCGGCGTAATAATCTGCGCCAATCACGCTAATTCGCTGGATCCTGTATTTTTGGCGCTTAAAATAAAACGAAAACTTAGATTTATAGCAAAAAAAGAACTATTTGAAAATAAAGGCTTGGCATGGTTTTTCAAAAAAATGGGGGCTTTTCCGGTAGATCGTCGCACGACCGATATGACGGCATATAAAACCGCGATAAAATTATTGCTGAACGGAGAGGCGTTATTATTGTTTACGCAGGGTACAAGAAAAAAGACTATCGACCTAAAGGACTCAAAATCCGGCGTGGCCTTTTTCGGGATAAAAGCCCAGTCGCCGATTGTGCCGGTGGGTATTGTTTCGGAATATAAATTATTTTCAAAAGTACGCATTCATATAGGCAGACCGATTACTTTGGAAAGATATAACGGCGCGAAATTAAAAACAGAGCTTCTTAACGAAATAACAGAGGAGACTGTCCGACAAATAATCCGGCTTACGGCTGAAAAATGAAAACATATGTTGCAAAAACAGCGGGTTTTTGTTTTGGGGTAGCGAACGCGATTAAGACAGTTTATAACATGTGCGAAACCCAAAAACTGGTAACTTACGGTCCCCTTATTCATAACGCGATTGTAACCGATCAACTTGCGGAGAAAGGTGTTCGTGTTATAGATAATTTTGAGGGCATTACGGACGAAACGGTTGTGATTCGTTCTCATGGGGTGCCCGCAAACGTTTATGACGAGTTAAAAGCGAGAAATATTGTATTTATCGACTGCACTTGTCCCCATGTTAAACGTATTCATCGGCTGGCGGAGCAAAGTGAAAAAGACGGTCGCAAACTCATTATTATCGGAGATAAAAATCATCCGGAAGTTGTCGGGATAATGGGTTACGCAACCGATTGTATTGTTTTAAAAGATTTTGAGGAAACCAGAAACGTAAATCTGGATTCCAGGCTAACTTACACATTGGTTGTGCAGACTACTTACAACTATGAGGATTTTAAAAAAATCCGCGGGTATTTGTGTGATTTGAATTTGGATATACAAATTAAAAGCACTATATGCAAAGCAACGGCCGAACGGCAGGCGGAAGCGGAACAGTTAGCAAAAATCGTTGATATAATGATAGTTTTGGGTGATCCGTCAAGCTCAAACACAGATAAATTGTATCGAATAAGCAAACAGTATTGTAATAGGACATATCGGGTCGAAACAATTCACAATTTATTGTTGAATAATTTCAAATACGATGATAAAATGGGGATAACGGCTGGCGCATCCACACCGCCGGCAATAACAGAGGAGGCAGTTACTTTTATGAGCGAACTGGAAAACAGTAACAATCAGTCTTTTGCCGAAATGCTGGACGAGTCCATTGTCACTTTACATACGGGCGATGTGGTGAAGGGCAGAGTGATACAGATACAGCCGGGTGAGGTATCCGTAAATTTAAACTATAAGTATGAGGGCATTTTGCCCAGAAATGAAATAACCGACGATCCTACAGTGGATATTAGCGAGATTTTGAAGCAGGGGCAAGAGATAGACGTTTTTGTCGTTCGGGTAAACGACGGCGACGGTAATGTACAGGTCTCTAAAAAAAGGCTGGATGCTCAAAAAAATTTTGTTGAATTGGAAAAAGCATTTAACGAGAAAGAAGTCGTTAAAGGGAAAGTTATTGATCAGGTAAAGGGCGGGCTTATCGCAATTATTAAGGATATGCGCGTGTTTGTACCTTCGTCACAAATTTCTAATCGTTTTGTTGAGGATTTATCTATATTCAAAGGCAAGGAATTAAATTTCAATATCTTGGAATTAGATAAAACCAAGCGCCGAATAGTCGCGGGGCGTAAAGAATTAGCCGCGATAGAGCAGAATCAGATTAAGGAAGAGTTTTTTGCAAAGACGAAAATTGGCGATAAAATTCATGGAACCGTCAGCCGGATAGCCGCCTTTGGGGCATTTGTAGATTTGGGCGGCGTGGATGGTTTAATTCATGTTTCCGAGCTTTCATGGGGCAGAGTCCGCAATGTTTCCGATGTTTTAAAGGAAGGCGAAGAGATTGTCGTAACCGTCCTGGATCTGGATAAGGAAAAAGGTAAGATTTCGCTGTCACTTAAAGATATTGACGGCAACCCGTGGAACAACGCCGCCGAAAAATTTACCGTCGGCACTATTGTAGAGGGTAAGGTAGTCCGGCTTGTGCCATTCGGGGCTTTTGTAGAACTGGAGCCGGGGTTGGACGGCTTGGTGCATATCTCGCAAATTTCCGAAAAGCATGTTGCAAAAGCCGAGGATGAGCTGAGCATTGGAGAAATTATTAAGGTCAAAGTAATGGATGTCAATCAGGAGAATAGAAAGATAAGTCTTTCCAAAAAGGAAGCTGACGGGGCGTTGTATACTCAAACAGACGCCGTAGAGTCGGAATCATTTGATCCGGAGATTGTTCCGCAGGTTGAGACCGAACCGGTAGAACTGCCTGTGGAAGCGCCTATCGCTCCACCTCCCGAACTTTCGCCGGAGGAACCTGCCCTTGAATAGAACCGCTGAGAATCCGCTGGTTATAAGTACGGTATCGGATGAAGATGTTATAATCAGCGTCGCGGCCCTGGCGGAGCAAATTTGGAAGGAGCATTACACACCTATTATAGGCGAGGATCAAGTGCGCTACATGCTGGATAATTTCCAAAATTATGATGCCATGACCCGGCAGATTAATGAGGACGGCTATATATACTATGCGGCTTATTGGGAAAAAGTTTTAGTTGGGTACGCGGCGGCGGTCACTTTGGCTTCGCTTTCGGATTTTAGTAAAACGAATAAAGCGGATAAGAGTGTTTATTTGAGTAAGCTATATGTAAATAAAGATTATCGGCGCAAGGGTATCAGCCGAGAGCTGGTTCGGCAAGTTATGTCGGATTTTAAGCCGGACTTGCTTTGGCTGACCGTTAATAAAAACAACGCGGGTTCTATCAGCGCTTACAAAAAATTGGGATTTGTAATAACAGAATCCTTGGTAACGGATATAGGCGGCGGGTTTAAGATGGACGATTATAAAATGGCGTTATACAATTAGAATAGGGGCGTCTCACACGAACCCGCCGCCCGCCGGCGGGT
>JAISRJ010000255.1 GCA_031273705.1 Clostridiales bacterium | reverse complement strand
ACTGTCAGCAACCATCACTGATAGTTGTAATAACCATAGCCATACTCGTACCCATACCCACTCTTACTGCCCCTCTTCTTACCGCGCTCCACACCATGAAGCACAACGCCCGTAATTTTCGCCTCCGCGTTCTTTAACAACTCAAGTGTTCTGGCTACCTCCGGATGAACAGAAGCGCCTTGCACCGCCGAAATCACGCAACCATCCATAAGACGCGCTATACTTATGGCATCGGACACAAGATTTAGCGGAGACGTATCTATAATGATGAAGTCATAAGAATCATTCATCATCTCGATAAACGAAGTAAAAGCGTGGCTCGCCAGAAGCTCTGACGGATTAGGCGGAACGGTTCCCGCGCTAATTAAAGTTAAGTTCTCATATTGTGTCTTTTTAAGAACATCCTCTAAGGGATTCATGCCGCTTAGATAATCCGTCAGACCCGGCGTGTTTTGCAATTTATAGTAACGGTGTATCCGGGGTTTACGTAAATCACAGTCAATCAGAAGAACAGTGGTATCTAACTGCTGCGCAAGCGCGGTGGCGATATGTACGGAGGTCGTCGTCTTGCCTTCTTTTGGTAGCGAACTGACAATAGCGATTTTTTTACATCCTTTATTAAGTACAGAAAAATTCAAATTGGTGCGGGCTGTCCTATATGCTTCCATATGTTCCGGAGCGATTGTGGGGTTAGAGGCGGCAACCGACGACGAGGAACCCTTTTTTCTTTCTTCCTCACTTATATCCCCTACCGCCGCCAAAATATGTATACCATATCTGTCACTCAGCTCGTCGCCGTTTTTAATCTTTGTATCCAACATATCCCTAATAAAAACAAATACGGCGGCTATCGCCAAACCTGCCAGAAAACCAATAATAAGATTTAATCTAAGATTAGGCGAAACAGGATTATTATTAATAACCGCGGGATCAACAATCTTCAGACTGGCACTTTCCTGAATGCTTTGAATCACCCGTGGCGCTATTACAGCTATAGACTGCGCAATTGAAAGGGCGTCCTCCGGATTACCGGCGGTGACTTTAGCTTCAAATACCTCGGTAGCGCCCAGAACCGAAAAGGTAATCATGCCGCTCACTTGCCCCGCGGTATATGGCAGCCCTGATTCGTCGGCTATCTGTTTGTAAAAACTACGGGTATCCATCATCTGGATATAAGTATTAACAACCTTTTGGGCATAATTAACGGCGCTTATATCCTGGGCTAAAGACTGCTGTTCAGACGGCGGAACATAAACATATAGCTTTACGTTAGATTCAAATTGGTTTTTCAATACGAAAGTCGTCACACATAGCGAAATCAAAACTCCGAAGACAGAGAAAAGAATAAGAAGCAGTTTATTCTTTAATAGTAACGCAAATAGCTGCTGTAACGAAATTTCTGTTACGTCTTCCAAATTAGCAATCACTCCCAACAATTGGAATTTTTTGGAACACAAAAATGTTTTAACAAACGACCGAGCGTTAGTATTCAAACATTTACAATAATAGTTTTCTTTCTGTCGCCAAAATTCTGTTGCCAAAAAAATCTTTATCTTATAAAGAAATTCCCATATCAAGCCTTTTCAAATGATACTACACTTCCCAAATTATTGCAAGTCCTTTTTACATTTATTTGCTGAATACCGACTGATATCCTGTCGATATAAATCGTTTTAAATTGGAGGCGACGGGAATTGCTGTATATTTAAAGCAAGAGTCCGTTTGTTTGGCAAAATGAAAATTGAAAGCCTCACGTCGAAATTTAACGTGAGGCAAGAGATATACAAGTTACGCCTGTGCCGAAACCGTCGAAGCCACTTTTGCGAAGTCCCACGGGGCATGGATTTTGGGGACGTCGTTTATCAGGCGCTGTGTGTAATCGGCCGTCGGGCTTAGAATTACTTGGTCGGCAGTGCCATGTTCCACAAATTTACCATGCTCCATAATATAAACCGAGTCGGAAATATAATATGCCAATCCAATATCGTGCGTGACGAAAATAATCGTCATACCCACCTCGTTTCTGCATTGCAATAACATATCCAAGATTGTAGCCCGACTGCAAGCGTCGATCATGCTGGTCGGTTCGTCCGCAAGTAAAATCTGCGGTTTTAACAAAAAGATCCTCGCTATCATAAGGCGCTGCATCTGGCCGCCGGAAAGCTCGAACGGGTATTTATTCGTCAACTCGGCGTACTTCAAATTTACAAATCCACAGGCTTCCGTTATCATTTTAATTTTTTCATCGCGCGGTAAATGTGACCCGCCACGCATATTTATACAATCCATCAGCACAGAATCAATTTTATGAAATATATTATATGAAGAAAACGGATCTTGAAAAATCGCCTGTATACCTTTCCAATATTCACGCTTCTGCTTGCGCGTGCGAATATCTCTCTTCTTCCCCATAAAGTATATGTCGCCCTCAGTTGGGGATAGCAGGCCCAAAATCATCTTTACCAGAGTAGTCTTTCCGCTGCCGGATTCCCCTACTATAGACACCAGCTCGCCCTTAGAGAACTTGAAGTTAACGTGATCTACGGCGACGGTTTTTTTATCGCCAAGCCCAAAGACTTTTGTAACGCCTTTGCCGCTTAATACCGATTTACTCATAACTAACCGCCTCCTTATCCCTGCGTCTGGCCGCGTCCTCTTCCGCATAAGCCGCCTTTAGCTCATGTATAGGCACTATACAACGGTATGCTCTATTCCTTTCGGCAACCGCGTCGCCTTCATCTTCTCCGCCCAATAACCCGGGGTCCACCTCGCCGAATCTCCTCATAGTTACAAACGAAGTATGACATAAATGCTGCGCGTACTTGCACCTTTCAGCAAATCTGCAGCCTTGCGGAGGATTCTTCAAGTTCGGCGGCGTACCCGGAATGGCTGTAAGTTTTACGTCGCGAGTGCCTTCCTCCGGCACTATGATAGAATTCATTAACCCTTTGGAATATGGGTGAACCGGATCAAAAACCATTTGTTTAGCCGTTCCGCTCTCGACAATCTGCCCGGCATACATCACCATTATGTTATCGGTCACATTATATAGCAGAGGAAGCTCATGCGTGATAAAGATCATAGATTTAATGTAGCCCATCCGCATTAGGTCATACATCATCTTTATAACCAGCTTTTGACTGGATACATCCAGCGCGGATGAAGGTTCGTCCGCAATCAGCACTTTTGGTGAAAGGATAGTTGATATCGCTATAACCGTTCTCTGTTTCATGCCGCCTGACAGTTCTACAGCATGTTTTTGCAGCACATCCGAAGGCAGATTAAGAATTTCAAAACGCTCTCTTGCCAAGTCATAAATATCCTTCTTACTCATCTTTAGATCGTGCGCGTGGATTACGTCCTCTATAAACCGGATAATCTTCGCCGTCGGATTAAGCGCGTTCATCGCCGCCTGCGGAATGTACGCGACCTCGGTGCCCAACACATTTTTACGAACCTCGTCAGGAGACATATTGGTTATATCGCGCCCGTCCACCAAAATCTGCCCGCCGGTGTAGTACAGCGGAGAGAAATAATATCCCATCAAGCTGAGAGCAAGGGTTGACTTGCCGCAGCCCGACTCGCCCGCTATGCCCAGAGTGCGCCCTTCATCTACGGTGAACGACACATGATCAACGGCGTACACGTCCTCTTTAAAGCGAGTGATGTATTTTGTAGTCAAATCCCTAACTTCCAATATGGCTTTACCCATTATACATCGCCTCCTAGTCGCGCAGCTGCGGATTAAACACCTGATCCAACCCGGTGTTCATAAGATTGAGTGAGAATGAAATACAGGCTATCAGGATTACCAATGGAAAGTAAGCCCACCAAGCCCCGTTAAGGTGCGCGGTGTACGCCATAGCCCAAAACATCATCAGTCCCAGGGTAGGCACGGATGTGGTTTTCGGACCCAAGCCCAGCATGGATAACTGCGCCTCCGCCAATATGCCGGAACATATTTGAAGAATAAACGCCATTATTACATAAGAGGCAATGTACGGCAAAATATCCGTAACCAAAATTCTAATCAGTGAATGACCGGAGAGTTTGCTTAAATTAACATGATCCCGGTTTCGCAGCGAGGTAACCTGCGCCCGCACAGAACGAGTAGTCCACACCCACGAGGTTAAGCCGATAACAATCGCAACCGTAGTCGCGCCGCGATCGGACTGCCCTATCGAGAAGGAAATTAAAATCAGTAGCACAAATGATGGAATTACAGTAAATAAATTAGTCACGAACATAATTATATCATCCACAACACCGCCCAAATATCCGGATAACAGCCCCAACGCCAATCCAATAAATGTGGCTATGGCACCGGCAATCAGTCCTATCATCAGCGAAACGCCCAAAGCCGAGATCATTTCTTTTAGCATATCACGCCCAAAGTTATCCGTACCCAATGGAAGAACCCGCACATTGGCGATTTCCGCGACATTTATGTATTCGTTGCCCTTAATCAGGCTACCTTCGACTAACGAACCGTCGGCGGCGGAATCCGCGACGATTATATCCTGATGTTCCAACAAACCATCTAATTTCGCGTCAGTACGCTGAACATGTTTGCGAACGGCGGTCGTCATATTGTCGAATCGAATTGACTCGTCATATGTATTAAACCAAAGATCCAGCAAAGCCTCCGTATCTTCCAGATCTATTTCTTCTTCCGCGATACCGAATTCCAATAGCCACGTTTTCATAACCTCTTTGTCTTCCGAGGCGAGTTTAGAGGCGACACGCTTTTCGGCGGCGTCGGTCAGGTTAATGGTGTATCTCTTGTCTGTGGTGACACTGTCATAAACGGACACATACGTTCCCGGTCTAAAGAAAGTGCCCAGCCCTATCATCTCCAGAGGACTGCCAGGCGAAAACAGCGGATAAATGAGCGTGGTAAGAATTAAAACGAGTATAAGACAAAAACCAATCATAAACTTGGGGGATTGAGTAATTTGCCTGAGCGTGTTCTTCATATAGCGCCCCCCTACTCTATTTGAGCCGCTTTAACACGCGGATCAATAAATCCATATACAATATCAATTATAAATGAAGCGGCAAGCACCATCAGAGTAATAATTAGAGTAGAACCGGAGATCATAGGATAGTCCGAGCCTGTTATTCCACGGAGGATAGTAGAACCTAACCCCGGATAATTGAAAATAACCTCGGCGACCAGAGCGCCACCAATCATTGTACCTATAGAAAGCGCCAAACCAGTAATCTGCGGCAGCATAGCGTTGCGGAACACATACCCAACTATCTTTCGGTCTTTTATTCCCAAAAACCGGCTGTACTTCACATAATCGGAGTTAAGTTCATATATGGACATAGACCGCATACCGATAGCCTGCCCGCCAATAGCAATAATAACTATGGAAAAGAAAGGTAGCCAGTAGTGGCCGATTACCGATTTTATAAAAGTCGGCGTAAACGAAGGAATCAAATTTTGCGCGTATCCGCCCGAGATAGGGGCGATTTTTAAATTTACCCCAAACACGACCAGCAAAATAATCGCCAACCCAAAGGCGGGCAGACCGCTGATTAAAAGACTGAGAGGCAGTAGCACTTTGTCGAAGCCTTTACGAATATAGGCGGCGAGCGCGCCCAGTACATTGCCGATTATCCATCCGGTTAAAATTGCGGGAAGCTGTAAACAAACAGTCCAGATTACGGACGATTTTAAAATATCCGAAACAGGACGGGGGTATTGCGTAAATGAAAGCCCAAGATCTCCTCGCAGTAAATTCTTAATATATGTAAAAAACTGTACAATCATCGGCTGGTTGGTGCCGAACTTCTCGGCGTACTCCTGATATATCTGCTGCGCCGCCGTCGCGCTAGTCATGCCGCCCGCTATACGAGCGGTTATCGCCGCGACCGGATCGCCCGGCATCAGGCGCGGAAGAATAAAGTTCAAAATTACCGCGCATACCAAAGTAATGAAGAACCAAAGAGCCTTCTTCCCGAAATATTTCTTATAACCCTTCATACACACCTCATAAAAAGGGGGCTGTCCGCACCAAGTGCTACAGCCCCTTGTGTCGTCAACAGAGAATAATAATTAGTTGACCAGTTTCAGGTTATATAATCCCGCGATACCATAGCCGTCAGTCAGGTCCGTCGGCGGAATATTTTTGCCGTCGCCTTCTTCGGGATAACCGGTCCATACAGTTTCATTAACCGCGTGGAACACTTCCGGCCGATACATAAGCGCGAAAGAAGGCACTTCTTCCAGATAAATTTTAACAGCTTCGGTGTACAGTTCTTTTAATTTCGCTTCATCGGTTTCTTTCGGTATAGCGGCGATAATTTCATCGGCGCGGTCATTTTTGTAACCGCCGTAGTTTCCTGTCCAGTTGTTTTTAAGACCGATAAATTCGGAGCTAAAGCGTTGGCGTACACGAGCCCAAGGATACGTCGGGCCAGTGCCGTCGCCGGCATACATGAAAATATCGTATTCGGTTTGTTCGCCGTCTGTAAATACTGTCTGATAAACGTCCCATTCCGGGAAGTAAGTTGTAATTTCGATACCAATTTTTTCACCGGCCGCGGCTACAATTTCCATAGCGGCTTGCCAATCGGACCAGCCATTCGGGCAGACAGCGTTGTAAGTAAGCTTTTTACCATCAAATTCACGCCATCCGTCGCCGTCTGAATCAACGATTCCAGCTTCGTCCAGCAGAGCGATAGCGCCTTCAATGTCGTTGCCGACCCATTGAAGATCGGCGACAGCCGCTTGATCATACATCGCTTGCTCACCGGCGGTGGGGTTCATCAAAGAACGCGGAGCCTGCGCGAATGTAGGAGACTGACCGGTCATGGCGTTTTGGTTTATCGCGTCATAATCTATGGCAAACGCTATAGCTTTACGAACAGCTACTTGATCTAAGCCGTAGCTCTTCATGTTATACCACGCGGAGGGCATAGTTACACAAATACCGTAAGGAGCTTCATCTATATATGTAGAAATTGGTAAACCGTCTTGTAGCCAGAGATTTTGAACATCAGAAATAAACTGTTGGTTTACGTCTATATCACCGGCTGTAAAAGCGGCTTTTTGCGCGCCGTTGTCGGCATACATAACGTGACCGATGTATTTGGGCGCGGGCAGACTTCCCCAAAGAGCGACGCCCCAGTAATCCTCATTACGAACATACAAAACTTTTTGATCATCGTCATAATACGGACCGTATGGGCCGGAGAAAACAACATCTTCGGCCGGGTCGTTCTTAAAGGCTTCAGCGTCAGAGTTGCGCGCTTCTACTGTTTCTGTCCAGGTTTTTTGAATAACGTACTCTCTGTTAATATAGTCTTCCAGTTGATAGGGATTGACCGCGGTTCCGTCCTCACCCAATTTAGCTTTTATAACCACTGTGGACGCGTCGGGGGCTTCGATAGTATCAATAAAATCTTTATTGCTCACGCCGACTCCGGTTTCGTATTTAAGATGCGTTGCGTATGTATAGGCTACGTCGTCAGCGGTAACGGGCGTTCCGTCACTCCATTTAGCGTCGGCGTTAATTTTAACCGTAAGTTCTGTGCGGGCATCGTTCCAAACAGGCTGACCATCCGCCAAGAGAGGAATCATAGAACCGTCCAGAAGATTGTACATGTAAAGAGTTTCAAAAACAATCAAGCGTCTCGATACAGTACCGGCAATTGCCATAGCGTTGTTAGCGGTGCTGGAATAGGGGTTCCAACCATTTATGGCGCCCCATTGCTGTCCGCCGAAATACAGTGTCTCGTTACGTGGAACTTCGGAAAGCACTTCATTTACAGCGGGTTCTTCCGCCTCGGGTTCAGCCGTCGCTTCCGCGGGGGGAGGGGCTTCGGTCGCGGGGGTTTCCGTAGCTTCGGTCGCCGCTTGCTGCCCCGAATTGTTGGAACAAGCCGCAAACGAAAACACGACTATCCCAGAGACAAGAGCGGCCAACGTTCTCCTAATCCAAAATTTCATAAAATCCTCCTTTAATATGTATGGAATGGGCAAAAATAACAAACACGCGTTTTTTGAGCGAAGCAAAACCGCGTGCCGCGTAGACGTCACAACTTGAAGTAAATGCCCATTACCTTATTGTAATAATAACATTATTAGTCTACATATTCAAGATGATTTTGTATAAATTTTTAAGAGTTAAGAAAGATTTAACAAGTCGATAATATATTTTTTATTTATAGTAAAGAATGGAACGCCGAGGGCGGCGTCCCATTCTGTAAAATGATTTCGCTTGCGGGTATAATGCCACGCCTATTAGCTCAGCCGATAATGGCGTTGTCATTCGCGCCTAAAGCTCTGTCCCCGACGTCGCCGATTCCCGTCACGAAATATCCATGAGATTTTAATTCCGGATCTACATGACAAGAAATAAGTTTTACATCAGCGTGTTCGGAGAAGATCCTTTCGATTCCATCCTTAGTTGTGATAATGGAAATGACCAATATATTATTCGCGTTGCGCTGTTTCAAAATTTCTATGGATTTGCAAATAATACCGCCGGTAGCTATAATAGGATCAGGAATAATGCAAACGAATTTGCTAAGATCGTCAGGGATATTTGAGTAATAAGCTTCGGGGGCAAGGGTCTTTTTGTTCCTGAGAATGCCCAGAGGGCCTATAAAAGATACAGGCAAAATATCCGATAGGGATTCCGAAAGCAGCAGCCCGGCGCGCAAGACAGGAAACAACGCGATCCCTTTTTGTAATTTGGTGCCTGTGGCGGTACCCAGGGGTGTTTCAACATCGTAACTGATACTGTCGATAAATTCGGTTAAAGGATATGTAAGCAGCGCCGCCAGCTTTTTTATGTTATGCCTAAACGCCTCGGTTGGAGTATCTTTATTGCGTAGAATGCTTAAATAATATTCCACAATTGGGTGATTCAACACGCGCAGTCTTTCTTCGTCCATAAAAAACCTCCAACAAGTAAATTATCGTACTAGGTTTCTCAAAAATCCATCCGTGTAGTTATAGCATAGTTTAAGAGTTCTGTCTACATGAAATATTTTTTGGAACTCCGCTTGCCCAGTGGATATTTACAGACAGGCTTAAAGCGGACGCGCTCCGTATTTCGTTTATCAACTATATATACTCACGAGCGTAAGCATTTGCCAATGACATACGAGAATTTTTGCCCATTGCATTTTTACTTTACGGTTTCTGAGAATCTATGGATTACAGACGCGATTTCCGCGCGCGTCGCCTCACCTTTCGGGTCAAAGACGCTACCCGGCTTGCCGCTCATGATGCCGCCGCAGTAAAGCGTTTTCACAGCGCTTTTGGCATAGTCTGATATATCGGCCTCATCCGCAAATGTCTCGTATTGCAAGGTGACGGGAAATTGCTTGCCCATATGCTCGGCATACCGCGTGATGATGACCGTTAAATCCTGCCGCGTGATGGGTGCGTTGGGCGCAAACAGGTTATTCCCAATTCCGGCAACAATGCCGTTCTCTGATGCCCATGCCACCGCGTCGGAATACCACTCACCGAGAGGGACATCTGTAAAATCTGTAGTATTTGCGCCTCGTGAGGGGATTTCAAGTCGGAACAGCACTGTGACAATCATAGCGCGGGTCATGCGCGTGTTGGGGCTGAATGTGTCCGATCCTGTTCCTGCGAACAATCCATTCATTGAGGTGTATTCCACATCGCCGTAGAACAAATCGGAGGATCTTACGTCCTTGAACGGATTGGCCCACGGAACGGAATTGCTGTAAATAAGGTTTCCATACGAGCCGAGTTCATTGTCGGCTGCGCTTACGCTGATTACAGTCGCGGGCGGCAGACTGAATATGAGCGCCAATGAAAGGAATAGCGATATTATTTTACGCGATAATTTAATTTGCACTGTTACATCCTCCTAATTTTTTATTGTGTTTTACTTCCGCAAAACAGACGATCCGATATGATTTTTCTGCTCATTACTTAAAGCGGCGATTAAAGTGACTATACCCGCAAGCGAAATCATTTGCCATCCGTACGGTCTTTTTAGCACAATACCTCATCGGACGGCTACTTGCTACCTGTGGGTACGCGGCGCAGCCATCTTCTTTGTCTTGCGCCAAAAATTCCCGTATGTCATTGGCAAATGCTTACACTCGTGAGTATAACTAAAAAAGTCATTGTAAACAGAGAAAAACGACATTCTCATTTTGGCATCCTCCTTCTTTTGACGGTTAACATATGATAACTCGTGTACAAAAATCTCTCCCAAAAATTACCAATTTTGGCAGTTTTGATTAGTATACTATCTAAACTATACGCCGTCAATATAGTTTATAGTATTACTGTAAAACTTTTAGATTGTAACTGCGTACTGTATTGTCAAGGGGGGGGGTAATCAGCGCAACAAAAACACCGAAACGGCTTGTGACTGCTGTTTCGGGGCAATGAGTGCGGTCTGTTTTCAACTGCCAGAATGGTATCAAAATAGAGTATCAAAATAGAATAATGAAATATATTATTTTTTATGTTATAATAAGTTTCAAGATTTCATAATTACAAAACAATGAACCGTGGGACACACGGGGTTAGCTCGTGGATTTCTTGCGCCGTTAGGCGCATAGCGCGAGAAGCCCCCGCTTCAAGTGCGGGCGGCACTAAGCGGCGGGAGTATGTCACATCTGTAAAATAATTTTAACAGACAAGGAGAATACCATGGGGCTTATTAAAGCAGGTTTAGGTGCAATAGGCGGCACACTTGCCGACCAATGGAAAGAGTTTTTTTATTGCGACGCGATGACGTCGAATATTCTTGCGGCTAAGGGGCGGAAGCGTGCCGGCAAACGCTCTTCAAATAAGAAAGGCGACGAAAACATAATTTCAAACGGCTCAGTTATCTCAGTAAACGACGGGCAATGCATGATAATCGTAGAACAGGGCAGGATTGTGGATGTTTGTGCCGAACCTGGCGAATATACTTACGACCAATCCAGCGAGCCAAGCATATTCACCGGTAAATTGAGCGAGGGAATAAAAGACACCTTCAGAACTATGGGAAAACGCTTTGCGTTTGGCGGCGAGGCAGGTAAAGATCAGCGAATATATTTCTTTAACACCAAAGAAATCATTGGCAACAAATACGGAACGATTAATCCTGTGCCCTTCCGGGTTGTGGATCGCAATATCGGCCTGGACGTGGATATTTCTATACGATGTAACGGCGAGTATTCATACAAACTTGTCGATCCATTATTATTTTATACAAATGTCTGCGGCAATGTGCCCGATACGTATGAGCGAGGACAGATTGACAGCCAATTAAAATCAGAACTGCTTACGGCCCTTCAGCCGGCTTTCGCCCGGCTTTCAGAAATGGGCGTAAGATACAGCGCGCTGCCCGGTCATACGATGGATTTGGCGGACGCTTTGAATGAAGTGCTTTCTAAAAAGTGGAAAGAAACCAGAGGAATAGCGGTAGCTTCTTTTGGGGTCAATTCGGTTACGGCGTCTAAAGAGGACGAGGACATGATAAAACAGCTGCAAAAGTCCGCCGTAATGCGCGATCCCACGATGGCCGCCGCCAATCTTGCCGGAGCGCAAGCCGACGCGATGCGATCCGCGGCGTCTAACTCCGCCGGGGCAATGGCGGGATTTATGGGGCTTAACATGGCGCAGCAAGCCGGCGGTATGAACGCCGCCGATTTATACAATATGGGCGGTCGAAACACAGCTTCACCGAAACCGTCAACCGCTCCCCCCGCCCCTGTTCCCAACGAATGGATTTGTTCTTGCGGCGCGGGTAATACGGGTAAATTCTGCGCCGAATGCGGTAAACCCAAGCCAAAAGGTTCTTTGCAATACGCTTGTGACAAATGCGGCTGGCGTCCTCCTAACCCACAAAATCCGCCCAAGTTCTGCCCTGAATGCGGCGATCCATTTACCGACGCCGATATAAGCCGGTGAGCGTTCTAGAGTACAAATGCCCGTTGTGTGGCGGAACACTGGCGTTTGACAGCGAATCTCAGAATATGAAATGCTCATATTGCGACAGCGAGTTTAGTGTTGACTCTCTTAAAAATCAGGAGAAATATGGGCAGGATATAAAAAAATTCGAGTCTCAAACCGAGGCCCCCGAGTCCATCGAAACCGATGATTTCTCTGTAGAACAGACCTCGGCCGATGAAATTACGGGGATGATCTCGTACAGCTGCACCTCGTGCGGCGGAGAAATAGTCGGAGACGAAAATCTTGCCGCCACCAGCTGCCCTTACTGTGGAAACACCGCAATCATTACAAGCCGTCTGGACGGTTTTTTACAACCGGATTTGATTATTCCTTTTAAACTGGACAAAGAAGCGGCTAAAGAAAGTCTAAAGAACTTTTATAAGGGTAAAATCCTTATGCCCAGTTTGTTCGCCACGGAAAACAAGATCGATAGCATTATGGGCGTGTATGTCCCCTTCTGGCTTTTTGACTGCGACGCCCGAGGCGACGTGGAATACAAAGCAACCCAAGTACACATGTGGAGCGACCATGACTACAATTACACTAAAAGCGATTATTACCATGTTTACCGAGCGGGCGACGCAAGCTTTGTCCGTATGCCGGTGGATGGCTCCACAAAAATGAACGACGACTACATGGAAGCCATAGAGCCTTATGACTACAACGAGCTGGCGCCTTTTAAGACGCCTTATCTGGCGGGTTTTGGGGCGGATAAATACGATGTTGACGCGGAGCAAAGCAAACCCCGCGCGCAGCAGCGCATTCAAAACAGCGTTGCCGATCTGCTGTCCGGTACTGTAACAGGATATGATTCGGTCACCCCGGTACGACAACATTTTTCATTGTCCCACGGGCTGGTAAAATATGCTTTTTTACCGGTCTGGATGCTGGGCACAATCTATAAAAACGTGACATATACTTTCGCGATGAACGCTCAGACCGGAAAATTCGTGGGCAGTCTGCCTACCGCGTGGGCGAAATTATGGGCTTGGTTCTTTGGGTTATTTCTTGGAACCGGCACAATCGGGTCGCTTATAATTTATCTATTGACTTCAACGAGATAGGGGCGGGCACAATGATTTATAACGGAAATTACAGAACACCGAGGGCGGACGCCTTCTACCGCCCGAAAATATCAGAGAATATGACCGCGGTTATATTCTCTATAGCCATTTTACTTTTTTCTTTCTGGTTAATGACTTCATACGTTCGGGCTGAAGAAGTTAATCTTGACACGCGAATGAACGACGAAGCGGATTTGCTGTCCTTTGAGGAAGAGGCGGAGCTTAAAAGTCAGATAAGCGATATAATTAACTATCACAATTTTGATGTGGCGATCGTCACGGTAAACTCATTAAACGGCTTTACGCCCGAGGCTTACGCGGACAATTATTATGATAATAATATAAGAAGCTACAGCGGCATTTTGCTGCTTCTGGCCATGGATTCCCGCGACTGGCATATCTCGACCGCGGGCGGTGGAATCGGCGTTTTTCATGACAGAAATATTGACGCCATCGGAGGAGACATTGTACCATACTTATCGAGTGGGGATTATTATTCGGCGTTTGTCACTTTTCTATCCGATGTAAATATCTATCTGTCTGCCCCGGCGGACGGAGAGTACAGCGGATCAAACAATTATTATTCTACATCGGCGGACAATGGGGTCAACCCATATTTAATAGTCTGGATTGTCGCGCTTGCCATCGCCGCCGTCTCTGTTATCATTATGAAGCTCTCTCTTAATAATGCGCGCCCGCAGCGTTCCGCCCATAACTATATTAGGGAAGGCAGTTTTAATTTAACACACAGCCGAGATATTTTTTCGCACAGCCATACAACCAGAACGGCGCGCCCAAGAGAAGAGAATCATTCTCACTCTTCAACGCATACCAGCTCTGGCGGGACTTCTCACGGAGGCGGCGGAGGTAAATTTTGACGCGCGTCGCCGCTTATACTTTGGGCT
>JAISRJ010000152.1 GCA_031273705.1 Clostridiales bacterium | reverse complement strand
ATAATTGGCTCGCCCAGCGGATATTCTGAATCGTCTATGAATAATCTATACTCCGTAACATTAGTGTTAATGGAAATGAGACCCGTTTTGATAGGCGCGTCCGTCAAGCTGACAATTTCCGATTCATTGGCTTCTATAACAACCTCTTTAGTATACGAATCTATGTTATCTCCTCGAATGACAATCTTGTGCTCCCCTTCAGATAAATAGATAGGCTCCGTTTTATCTAAAGTCTGGTAAACCTCGTTATCTACTTCCAATACACCGTTCCTAATGTGCTCGATATCGCTGATCATTAATGTACCATGACCTTTTAGCAGGATAATAGACCACGCTTGCGTCGCCACGCCCGATATGGTTATCACATCTACGGGCTTAATTCTATCCGGGGAAAAACGCTCACCGTTATACAAGGCGACTAAATTGTCATTAAAGTTATAAACATCGTTGTCTACCCGGATAATCTTGGTCATTAAATCGACGGAAACTTTATCACGCTCCGGAATAGTCCACGCGGTGGCGCTTTTGCTGAAAGTAACGACTTGCCCGTTATTTTTATTATATTCGGCTTCTATAATATCGCCCAGCGCAAATTCATTAAGCAGCAGGGGGGTACCTGATTTTTCCTGCAGCCGACTACCCTCCGTAATGAATAGACTATAAGGTGCGTTATTAGAAACATCTAAAACCTCGACCTTTTTAGCGGTCAAATCCAGTAATGTTATCACGCCGATACATGTAACCCGGTCTACGGACGCGACAAAAGATTCGTCAGCGGACGGACTGGGCAGATCTGTGGCGGCGACGCTGCCGCTTGGTTTTTTTTCAGAAGTGATATTATTGTACACAGCCGCGAAAATTACCATACTTATTATTACGGCGACTACTAATGTAATAATATAAAAAGTGGCGTAATTCCGGGTCGGGGGCTTTCTACCCGTAGGACGTTTATAGGCTCTGCGGGGAGCAACCTCAAAATCGTCGTCGAATATTTCTTCTGTATCATCAAAATCATGCTCTCTATTCCTGTCGTCCATCTTACACCTCTAATGCCCCCATCAACTGCGGGGGACGAATGAACTATACTCACGAGCGGAAGCGCGAAAATTTCGTATTCAGTTCTAGGATTCTCATAAGGAACACTTTAATACACTTCTCAGCAACTTATCTTTTGTATTAAGCGTGGGATCACGCAATACAATGTCTAACATCCGCGCCAAAACATCTCCAATCTCTTTTCCGTTTAATCCTATATTTAGCAAGTCCTTCCCATTTACACACAGATCTTTCACGTGTAAACAATCGCCATTGGCAATAATTGCGGTACAGCGACGCGGCTTATCCCCTTCATCCCTCCCAAATAATCGCCTTAATTCAAATACTTCATTGAACAAGTCTTGATTCGCGGATAAAAACTTTCTCAAATTGTAATCATCATTCATTATAGGGGATTTTGCGATTTTTATCAAGCGTGAGGTGTCTCTAACAGAATTATTGTCGAAACGCAAGGCTCTCATTGATCTTAAAACAAATTCGGGTTCTCGATTATAGAATAAAACCGCATATACCAGAATAATTTTTTTAGAGCAGTTTTTCAGCGTTTGCGCGGCATGTTCTAATTCTTGTTTAGTCGGGGGATAATCCACGGGAAAATATTCAATCAAGCCCAATTCCGAAATATATTTTATCTTCTCCGAAAAAGGCGACAGCATGAGTTTGGTTAATTCGTCGCGGACTCGCTCTACACTGACGCGCCGCAGACCGGCGGCGTTTTTTTGAATAGCCCGCCGCGTATCGCGCTCGATTGTAAACCCCAATTGCCCAGAAAAGCGAACGGCTCTCAACATTCTAAGAGCGTCCTCTGAAAAACGCAATATGGGTCGCCCGACGCAACGTATAAGTTTATTTTGTAGATCTATTTTTCCCAAGAACGGATCTACAATACCGGCAGCGGGATGATAAGCAATGGCGTTCATAGTAAAATCGCGCCGCGCCAAGTCTTCGGTCAAGCTGCCGGTGAACGTAACCGAATCGGGTCTGCGACCGTCGGAATAAACGCCGTCAGTCCTATAGGTGGTAACCTCATAATTCCTTTTACCGTAAACAACGGTTACAGTTCCGTGGGCTATACCGGTATCGAACGAATGCGGAAAACATTTTTTGATTTCAGGCGGAGAAGCCGAAGTCGCAATATCCCAATCATAAGGCTCGCGCCCCAAAAGCATATCTCGCACACATCCGCCCACAACAAAGGCTTGGTGTCCGTTCCTATTCAAAATATTAAGTAAATATGTGACATCGTCGGGCAGTATAATCATAAGTCCCCCGTAATAATATTATCTACATTGTTGATCTATTTTAGGGAATAGTCGCCAATAATTGAATGGCAATCATAATTGTGTTAGAATATTAGTATATCATTGTGCGTATGCTGGATATAGAGGTGAGGTTATGAGAAGGAAAAAACGACGGAAAAAGAGGAGTTTTTTTCAATCTATAGGTTTTGTCGTCAATATATTATCCATAATCTTCTTAGCTTTTGCCTTATCCTCCTTAGCCGGCTTACATGTCTTGAAAAATGAATTATCATTCTTTGGATTTAATTGCTATATCATGGATTCTGACAGCATGCAACCCGGAATACATTCAGGGTCTTTTATATTAACCCGCGTCACACCACCAAATCATATCGCTGTAAATGATATTATAACATACAGAATAAGCAATAAAATTACAACTCAAAGAGTAATTGAAATAATTCAAGAAGAAGGTAGTATATCATACATTACAAAAGCGGACAAAACCGACGAACCCAATGCGGTACCCGTAACCCCCGAACAAATCATAGGCGTCCACACACTTTCTATAGGAGGGGTTGGATCGGTTATGCTGTTTTTGCGCAAACCTTTACATTTCGCTTTTGCATTGATACTCATTATAGCACTATTTCTGATTCCGGATATAAGAAAAATTCTAAAAAAGAAAACAAAACCGCTCAAGCAGCCCTCGGCGTGAAACGGACATTAATCCTCACGGCCGCGAGTTGGCGGCGGTTTTTACGTTGCTATACCCGCGAGCGTAAACATTTGCCAACGACATACAAGGATTTTTAGCGCAAGACTACGAAGATGGTTACGCCGCGTACCCTCGTACCCTCTCATACGCAAGCAACCGTCTGATGCGGTATTGCGCTAAAAAGACCGTATGGATGGCAAATGATTTCGCTTGTGGGTATATATTTCTTAGGGCGGCTGCATATTAGGCAAGATGCTTATTTATGTTATCCAGGCTGGTCTTTAAGCAATCAAACGGATCCTTTTCATATGAATAATCCTGCTCTATAAACGCGAAAAGCACGCCTGCTTTTTCGGTCGCCGGGAAAATGCGATCCCAATTCAAATTTCCCTCAAGAATCTCGGCAAAGCGTTGTTCGGCAAGCCGTTCTTTATTTCCAACCATTGTCATATCTTTAAGATGGATGGTATCCACACGGCCGGCAAATTTTTCAAGGTAGGCGGAAGGATCTCCTCCTCCGGCTTGAACCCAATATGTATCCAGCACCAGCCCCATTATTTCTTTATCAAAGCCTTCCATTATTCGATCAATAATCAGTTTTCCGCCGACTTTTACAAACTCTATATGGTGGTTGTGGTACATACACTGCAAACCGGCGGCTTTCATTGCCTCGGCCGCGGGTGTGTAATCCGCGATAAATTGATCGATATCCTCTACAGTAAGAGAATACTTGTTAAAAGGAAAAATCGGAATACCCAGATATTTCGCCCCAATGGTTAATTGATCCTCAATTACTTTATCAGTCTGCCGCAAAATTTTGTCTTGATCAATATGAGACAGCGGACATTCTAAAGCATACTCGTCGCACAAACGGCGGAAAGTCTTAGCGGGTATGCCGTCCCCTACCCCAGAATACTGCACGTACTTATAGCCCATGCCCGCGATCTTTTCAAGGCTTGCTTTTAAGCCTTCTTCGTTCTGCACAAAATCACGTACATTATAAAGCTGCGCCCCAATTTTCACAAAAAATCCCTCCCAGGTATTTTCCTTCACGATCAATATCTTTTCGAATTTTCGCTTAAATTATATCACAGTCGTTGGTTAGTTGTAAAATGAAATGCAACGCTGTAAAAAACGGGTGAACCGTTCAACAGCAGTTGCCAGTGTGGCACCGCGCTTGGCACATTAACCGGACAAATACCAGAGTATAAACTAATAAAGAAAGCATATTTAGTACAAGGGTGGCAAACTTCCAGGTACTGTAAATTTTGGCAAAACCATTTATACAATCTGGAGATTTACCCAACTTAATTTCGATTGCGATTGTTTAGCGACCATTGTAATTCTGTCATAAATGGGTTATTATTATGATATAGCGGTTTCAAAATTAAACGGAAAAGTTAATTTCGTGGAATTGCTATAGCTTGAAGCGGAGGGATCTATGATGAATCGCGTTATCAAATTACTTATATTTAACGTTGTACTGTCGTTTGCGCTGATAGTTGTATTTTCCAGGGCGTTTATCGGGCTGGATATAAAAGACGGGGCTTTGTCTGCGGCAATAGGTGTGACGGTTATTTTTTTGTGCGTAGTTTTATTTTTTTCCGTTAATTACCGTATACTTGTCGGAAAGAAAAAATCAACCGCTCCCGCCGAACGATATCAAACTTTGGACGACTGCATAAACGCTATTAATGTATATTTGCGTGAGAACAGCAAGGTTTTTTCTATAAAGTTGAACACTATTATCGACCAGTTACAACGCATGAAACGTAAGCAAGAAGGGGTAAAAGACGTTTTACTTCAAAAATTTTCAGAAGGAGAGCTGAGTTACGTAAAATTTAACGAGGCTGTTGTCGGTACGGAAAAACTCCTTAGAAGCGGTGTAAAAAATATATTAACTCGGCTTTACGCCTTCGATGAGGAGGAATATAGAAAAGCCTTCTCTCCAAACCGCAAAGACAGGGTTTCGGAGGCTAAACGCGCATTGTTCACGGAATATGAGCAATATATTATTACTACCACGGAATATAATGAGGATATTCTTTTTAAGTTGGATAAACTAATTCTAGAGCTGACTAAATTAAGCGACGCGGACGATATTGACGGAATGAGCGCGTTACACGAGATCGATAAGCTGATTAGCGACGCGAAGTGGTATAAATAGGGGGGTTACTTTCATGATGAAACCCGGCAGAGTACTGCTGTTGATAGCCTTGGCGGCACTGGTGTTCGGAGGTACGTTCGCTGTAATTTCGCTGACGCGCGGCGCGGGATTAACAGCCAGCGAGATTAGCGAAGAGCGCGCGCTGGAAATAATGGAACGGCTGTATAAAAGAATAAAGGTAAATACATTGCCTCAAGTTAAGGAAAATGTAGATTTGGAACCCGTGAACGTGGCGGACTCTTTGCCGGATATTTCTAAATATCCGTTGCAAGTAAGTAATTCCACCAGTGATTTTGTAGAGATTTTTTCATCTGCTGAAAAGGCTACCATCGCTAGCGGTTCGACGGATACGGACAGATGGCTTGTGGATGTAGCGGAAAATTTTAATGATGAAGGTCTGCAGGTAAATGGAAGAACGGTATCGGTAGCCTTGAGAGGAATGGCTTCCGGAGCGGCTATGGATTATATAACGACCGGTAAATATGTGCCCGACGCATATACTCCGTCTAACAGTCTTTGGGGTGATTCACTAAAGGCGCGGGGTATTCCGGTGACATTGGTGGAGGAGCGCCTTGCCGGAAACGTAGCGGGAATTGTTATATCTAAAGAAAAACACGCGGCTATTATCGAGAAATACGGCGCTGTAAGTATGAACACGGTTGTTGAGGCGGTAGCCGCCAATGATTTAACTATGGGTTACACCAATCCGTTTACCAGTTCGACAGGAATAAATTTTCTAATGTCAACTTTGTTCACCTTTGATTCAGCTAACCCGATGAGCGACACCTCTGTTCAGGCTTTTGAACGATTTCAAACTAATATTCCATTTGTTGCGTATACTACACTGCAAATGAAAGAATCCGCCCAGTCGGGAGTGCTGGAGGGTTTTGTTTTTGAAAGTCAACTGCTTTCAAACT
>JAISRJ010000145.1 GCA_031273705.1 Clostridiales bacterium | reverse complement strand
TTCGCGATTGATAATGTTTTAGAAGATTATAATTATGTATGCGCAGCCGATTTAAATAATTTTTCGGATATTAATCCGTCAAATAAAAGTTACATACTTCAAGAACATGGTGGGAAAATAATTGAGATCGTAGAAAAAAGAGTAATTAGTTCTATATTTTCTGTTGGTGGGTACTTCTTTTCAGATTATAAGATGTTCCGCGAAACATTTGAGAAAATGAATCATAAAACAAACAATGAATTATATCTATCTGAAATAATAACCAATATGATTAGTAATGGCGCACACTTTGTATCAAAACGCATTGATAGTTATATAGACTGGGGAACAGTTGACGAATGGCGAAAGTATACTAGCAGATTCAAGGTTTATTTTTTGGATATAGATGGAGTTATTTTTCATAACTCCGCACAATACTTTGCTCCGACTTGGGGAGAAACAGAGCCCTTAATAAATAATGTTTCTATAATAAAAAAGTTAAAGAAAAATGGAAATCAAATTATACTATGTACATCACGTACAGAAGAGTTTCGTGATATAACGGTCACTGCTTTAGAGGAAATTGAGTTAGAATATGATTTTTTGTTGATGGGTTGTTATCATGGTCAAAGAGTTATAGTTAATGATTATACTAGATCTAATCCATATCCTAGCGCTATTGCAGTCAATATTGCACGTGATGCAGATAATCTATCCGATTATCTGTATTAAGCACTGTATGGAGAACCTGGATCATATACGCGAGCGAACGAAGTTGAGAAAAAAATGAACAAGCAGACACACAATTTGTGCGAGGAATAAAGTTCACTGATTGTACGAGGAATAAAGCTCACTGATTTTGCTGTATAGATTTACAGACATTTAGCATTGGGATGCTTTTGATTTAAGATAAACTTCCCTTCCGGATTCGTAAAGATTATTGCCCTTGCTATCTATGACGACGACCAGCGGCATTTCTACCACATAGAGTTTTCGCAGCTCCTCCGCCCCCAAATCCTCATAGGCGATTAGCTCTGATTTCTTAACACACTTGGCAAGAAGAGCGCCTGCCCCTCCGATTGCCCCAAAATAAGTGCCTTCGTACTTTTTAATTGCTTCTATTACTTCGGGCAATCTGGCTCCTTTACCAATCATGCCTCTCGCTCCTACAGAAAGCAGTGTTGGAGCATAGGCATCCATTCTGCCGGCTGTAGTGGGGCCCGCCGAACCGATTATCTGTCCCGGTTTCGCGGGAGTCGGACCTACATAATAAATAGTTGCGCCTTCCGGCTCAAAAGGCAGTTTTTCCCCTCTTGCCAATGACTCGCACATACGCTTGTGCCCGGCGTCTCTAGAAGTATAAACTTCGCCGGTAATGTATACAGACTCGCCGGCGGACAGGGTTCTTGACAATTCCCTTGTTAAGGGAAGCTTAATAAATTTAATCATTCTATTCTCCACTATAATATTTCCGACTTATGACGGGTCACATGACAATTGATATTTACCGCGCAAGGCATTCCCGCAATATGTGTCGGCATACATTCAATATTTACGCCAATCGCCGTTGTCCTTCCGCCAAAACCCTGGGGTCCAATTCCGAGTTTGTTTATTTTTTCAAGCATATCCGTTTCCAGCTTCGCGTAGAAGGGGTCAGGATTACGCGAATTAAGATCTCTCAGCAACGCCTTCTTCGCAAGTAAAGCGGCTTTATCAAATGTCCCGCCTATTCCGACACCGACCACTATTGGCGGACATGAATTAGGTCCGGTGGCGGAAATTGTTTCAAGGATAAACTCCTTAACCCCTTCAATACCCGCCGAAGGCTTTAGCATTTTTATCGCGCTCATATTTTCGCTTCCAAAGCCTTTGGGCGCGACAGTTATTTTAACCCGCTCGCCATCTACTATTTCTATGTAAATTGCGGCAGGCGTGTTATCGCCTGTATTTACGCGCCTTATCGGGTCTTTTACAATGGATTTTCTCAAATAGCCTTGGTCGTATCCTCTGCGCACTCCTTCGTTGATTGCCTCTGACAAATTGCCGTCTATAAAATGAACATCCTGACCTATCTCCAAAAATACACACGCTATACCCGTATCTTGACAAATCGGAACGTTTTCACTTTCCGCGATTTCATAATTCTCAATAATTCTATCCAATACGTTCAGTGCCATCTCCCAATTCTCGCGGACACGACAATTCTGAATCGCCTCTCTCACATCTTTCGGTAAATAATAATTTGATTCGATACATAATCTTTCCACCGTGTCAATTATCCTACCGATTGATATTTCTCTCATTTATAACCTCCACTAAACCAAAATTTTAGTATGTAAATTATACCCGCAAGCGTAAGCATTTGCCATCCATACGGTCTTTTTAGCACAATACCGCATCAGACGGCTACTTGCGTACACTTTCACAATCAACACACAATCAACACACTCGTTGACAAACCGGGATTGAAGCTATATACTTTATTATACCATATTTGCGTTCTTAGCTCAGGGGATAGAGCGTTCGGCTCCGAACCGAAAGGTCGGGGGTTCAATTCCCCCAGATCGCAATTCATGCCTGTAAACGTTGAGTTTACAGGCTTTTGTTTTTTCTTAAAAATTATTTTTTTTGGCTTTTCCCGGTATTTTCCCGGTATAGTTTTTCATGGAGCATATTTTAGCTCAATACTGGCTTAATTTAGAAGCAAAAAGGTAGTCCAGCATTTGAGCGGCATTGTTTTTAACTTTAGGCATTACGTGCGTGTATGTATTGGCGGTTATTGCGATATTAGAGTGCCCCAGAAGTCTGGATACTGTAAGTAGCTCCACCCCCTGCTCAAAAAGCTTGGTCGCATATGTGTGTCTAATATTATGGAAACACCTGTATTCTACCCCTGCTCTAAATAAAGTCCGTTTCCACGCTGTCCTTACATTTTTACTGTCTAGTGGTCTTCCAGTTTCGGAAGTAAAGATAAGTCTATTTTCGGTGTACGGAATACCCAGTTGGATACATTTCTTTTTTTGATCAAGTAAATAACTTTTTAGTGGCGCAATCAATGACGCTGGTAATGGTACTGTTCGTAGACTGGTACCTGTCTTAGGTGACTCTAGCTTCATCTTATAATCAGAGTGATTTTCATCTGAATATTCACGGACATTTTTTAGAGCTTTAGTAACTGTCAATTCGTGTTTTTCAATATTTATATCGCTAAAAGATAATCCTAATAGTTCTCCTATCCTAAGCCCGGTTCCCAAGTCAAGCCAAAAAGCTATATCCAGGCAATTGGTTAGGCATTTACCAATTTTTGTTATTTCCTCATCTGAAAGGGGAGATATTTCTTCTTTCCCTTCATCATCATTTTTTGGTATACTCAAATTACTGCATGGATTCTTTACTAAATACCCTTCTCGGACGGCAAAGGTAAAAAAAGAACGGAGAACTTTATTTAAGTTAAACACTTGACTATAAGTCTTTCCATCTTTACTTAGGGCATTATAGTGCCGCCGTAAAGTAAGTGGTTTTAACTCATGTATTTTAAGCTCAAATAGTTCGGAATCCTTTATGTAATTTCTGAACACAGTAATATAGCGATCAAAAGTATTTGTGGACTTAGTAACTTTCACTTCTTTAAATAGCCATAACCTCATTAATTCCCCAAGGCACATCTTATTATAATCAAAGCTTAATCCATCAGCTATTCCAGCTAAATATTTCTCCTTTTTTTCCTCGGCTTCTTTCTTGCTCTTGCCGGTAAATTCTTTTTGTGTGCCATTGGAGAGTGTTGCCCATACTCTAGCATATTTGTATGTTTTCCCATTAACTGTTTTGTTGCAGTTGGTTTTTATTGCCATACCAATCCACCTCCAAAATAATATTGGCGACTCATTTACTGCGTTTTAATTGTGTTTTTAGATTACCATAATTATTACCAAAGCACAAGTTAATATTGAACAATGGTTTTGCCTCATAAATTGTATTTATGGATACTACTGGATTATTATCAATTTGACAGGTAGATAATTATACGAATATACTGGATAATTATATGTGTTTTAAGTAACAATATGGTTTGATTTTGTGTGTTTCAATTGCTATCACATTCTATACTTCATGAATAGTAGTATACTATTGAGTGAATAAGGAGGGTATATGTA
>JAISRJ010000103.1 GCA_031273705.1 Clostridiales bacterium | reverse complement strand
ATGGAAGGGTCGGTGGTATCAGTAGGATTGGTTTTCGCAGGATTTATTTCTTGGCTCATAATTTCCTCCCAAACAGCTTAATAGCGCTTATTATTTACTATTAGGGAAGATTTATCCGAAAAAGAGTTTGCTTTTGACCTAAACATGTCATATAATAATTCCTAACGGCTACACAAAGATCTTAGCGCCGCGCTAATAATTTATCTGGAGAATAATAATCTAATTTTTGGAGGAAGATATGGGAGTTATAGTTACCGCTGTAAATGACGCAACATGGGGAAGCTGTGTAAAAATTGCCAACACGGCTATTGAATTGATGGTCACGGTCGATTTTGGACCACGAGTAATCCACGCTTCGCTGGTAGGTAAGGAAAACCTTATGTATGAAGATTATTCCCGTTCAAAATTGGGTAAAAAACAAAAAATCTATGACGACCATTTGAGTCTTTGCGGAGGGCATCGTCTTTGGATTGCGCCGGAAATTCTGCCCCGTTGCTACTATCCAGACAGCGAGCCGGTTTCTTGGGAATTGGACGAGGATACCGTAGTTTTTACCGCACAGATTGAAAAAGTTAATAATATTCAAAAAATTATTCGGATAACTATGGACGAAACCGAACCAACCGTAGAATTAGAACATATTATAAAAAACTGCGGCGCGTGGGATATAGAGTTTGCCCATTGGTGTATAACCATGACCGATAAGGGCGGCAAGTGCGTTATACCAATGCCTGACTGCAAGACAGATCTACTGCCCAACAGATCTCTCACCTTATGGGATTACAGTGAAATGAATGACGAACGCGTCTATTGGGGAAAGAATTACATCACCCTAACACAAAACTCGGAAAAGGTTAATCCTTTTAAATTGGGTATAAATAACGAGGACGGGTGGGCGGCGGTCTTTAATAAAGGGCAGGTTTTTATTAAATATTTTACCCCGATAGAAGACGGCGTCTATCCGGATAACGGCTGTACGTTTGAAACATACACCAACGGCGTAATGCTTGAATGCGAATCATTAGGACCCTTTGTTCATCTGGAACCCGGCGAACAGGATTCATTTCTTGAGGAATGGCAAATCTTTGAGGCGGATAAGGCGCCTTCAAACGATGAAACGGAAATAGCGGAGATTATCAGCAAATATGTTGTATGACGAAGAAAAGGATTTTTACGTCGCGCTGGGGGGCAATCTAAGCGCCTTGCGCGCCGAGTTCGGCTATACTCAGGCCCAATTCGCCAGAGCTTTAAACACTCCGGTTTCCACATATGCCGGATACGAATCGGGTGTTCGCAAAACTCCCGTTATCGTACTTGTTAAGATAGCAAACACTCTTAATGTATCAATGGATAGATTAATTTTGGGCGAAAATAACCATAAAGATAACTAAGAGCTGCCTACCGGACGCCAGAACTAAATTACGTTAAATTCATGAAAGAAGGATGACAAGTGATATTCCTAGCTATTCTATTACTATTCGCACCGGCTGTAATGTCAACCGCTTACTTCTCCCATATAACAAAAAAAGAATATGATGTAAGAGCTTTGCTTGTGCTGGGGGTTGTATTTACCTTTTTAATAAATCTATTTACGATGTTCTTCGTCTGGATTCGTGGTCACGCACAAGTATTTTGGACTTTGGACGCCGGCTCTTCATTAAATAACGTTGCTTTTGTAGTAAAGTATATGTTTATTTCGTTGATCGGCACCGTTGGTCTGCCCTGGTTGGTAAATCTCGCGCTTACGTTTAAAACTCCAGAATTTCAGAAATTCCTTGCCATGTTAGAAGAGGAGGAGAATCTAGAAAATTCGGAGAATGATAAAAATGTACCCGCGGAATCTTGACAGCAATCACCACTTGTGATAGATTGTATGTGCGTTTAGCCCGAATGGCGGAATTGGTAGACGCCCGGGACTTAAAATCCCGTAGGAGCAATCCTGTACCGGTTCGAGTCCGGTTTCGGGCAATAAAAAAGGAGCTATCGAATAACGATACGCTCCTTTTTATTCTATACAACCGCCACCAAAATGAGTTCTGATAAAGCTTGCAAAATGTTCCGGCGGCGGCGCAATCCATTTTCTACCGTAATATTGACTTAATAACTCGCCTTGCGCCATAAATATTACCCGTTCCGCAAATAGAAGTTGATATTTTAAGCGCAATCGGCGATTTAGCTGAGGATTTCCGTATTTTGGATCCCCCACAATCGGATAACCCGCAGATTGTAAATGCGCCCTTATCTGGTGCGATCTTCCGCCGTATAGGTTTACCCTTACCAATGTTATGTCGTTTCCAAACCTTTCCGGGATCATTTCCGTCTTTATGGATCGGCTTCCAATCATTCCATTAGCGTCGTAATTGTTTAATTCCCCTCCCTGGAGGGATGCCCTTGGGGCAGGGTGGTTTATTACCCTAGAGATATTATTTTTCTGATCTTTAAAGATCTCTCCCTCAAGAACAATCGGTTTTCGTACTATTCCGCAAACAACAGCCAGATATTGCTTCTTTACATCATCGTCCGCAATCATTTTATTAAGCGATCGCACAGCGGCAGGATTTTTGCCGCAAATTACTACGCCGCCGGTGTTTCGATCTAATCGATTACTGACTGACGGTGAAAAAGTTCTGTTTCGCCCTTCTTTGGCATCCCAATTTTTGCTATCATTAATTTTCTCATCATTAAATAATAAATGATATTTTATTCTATCAATTAAGGTGTCACGGTTGTCGGCTGTGTCGCTGTGAACCAATAATCCAACCGGCTTATTTACGATAAGTAAATTCGCATCCTCAAAAATAATATCCAGCGGCTTAGCGGATTTAACAACCTTTTTCGGTGCGGACGACGGTCCGGACGACGGTCCGGACAATTGTACAGAAAAATTCTCTATCGTTTCATCCGAAAAATACATTATGATATTATCGCCCGATTGCAGAATTTCGTTTCCATCCGCGCGGGTTCCGTTAAGCTTTATCCGTTTAAGGCGCAACATCTTATAGATAAAATTCTTTGGAGCGCCGTTTAAATATTTTTGAAGGTATTTATCCAACCGCCCACCAGATTCCGTCAAAGGAATGTCTAATGTCCGCATATAACCCGTCTTTCCTTTTTCAATGCCAAATTAACGCAAGACAATAATGTTGGAAAAGTTTAGTAGGTAAAACTTCTTATTTTGTGAAACCGATATAGTCTTCCTTTTTCAGCAAAGCGAGATAGGCGTTCATAAACATTGTAATATTGCCGTCCATCACAGCCTGAATATTGCCGCTTTCCACATTGGTTCGATGATCTTTAGCCATGCTGTAAGGATGAAATACGTATGAACGTATCTGACTGCCCCAAGCAATATCTTTTATTTCTCCGCGAATATCTGAAAGTTTTTCCAATTGCTCCTGTTGT
>JAISRJ010000066.1 GCA_031273705.1 Clostridiales bacterium | reverse complement strand
GATAAGTCATATTCGATCGTAGTTGACAAGAATGAATATACAGTTGAAAACCAGGTTATTCCTTTAGAGGCGGCGCCTACTAACCAAGAAGGTTATGTATATGTGCCCGTATCATTCTTTGAAAAAGTTCTCGGCGCTACCTACACAGTCGAGACCGACGGCACCATCGTTATTTCATAATAAACTCTCCGGTAAAACAAAGACCCCTATCATATGATGGGGGTTTGTTTTTTTGTATAGTAAATGCTGTTGCCCTGGTAACAGATACGAGCAATCTTGCGCACCGAACAGTGCCGTGTTATACTCTTGATGAGAAATCTGTTTCTTATACAACCGCAAAAGGGGCGCATCCCATGATCCTATATGATTTTGCTAAAAAATCAGAGATACATACCGAATCTATGCCGGCTGATTATAATACCAGTTCGGAACTGTTTATAATGTGCAATAATCGTGAAATCCCCGCTTTACGCGAATTTTTCGGATGGGATGAAAGTACTGTTCTGGATTGCGCTGATATAGATGAAAGTGTTCAATATTCCAGTTTTGACGGTTACGATTTTATCAGTCTGATTCATATGGAAGTCTCGGAAGAAGGTATAACCGGCGGTTTAACTCTGCGTGAGATAAACTTATATGTTTCGCCGTGTTACGTGGCTCTTGCCCTGCCTGAGCACGACAGCCCGGCGCTTAAACAATTGGAAACGGATCTAATAAAAGCCGCCCGGAATTTTATGGAAAAAGCCGGGCGGCTTAACAGAATGTATTATCTTATCTTTGACATTGTACTTTCCAATTCATCTATCTTGTTGGAAAAGCTGGAGGACCAACTTGAATACGTCTCCGAGGGCGTTATGCAAAAAGCTTATGACAACGGGCTGCCGCAAATAGAAAAGTTGCGCCGAGTAACGTATACCGCAAAAAAGCAACTTCGCGCCCTTTCCTATCTGGGTTCGCAGATACTTATGGACGAAAATAAACTGCTGGAAAAGAAATTGCGCCATTATTTCCGCAGTATTGATACTCGCATGAAGCGGTTATACGACTTTTCCGAAAGCGTTTATGAATTATGTAATGAAATTCTATACAGTTACGACAGTAAGCTAACACTTAAAATGAATGACACGGTAAATAAACTAACCATTATTACCTTGTTTTGCGCTCCTTTAACGGTAATTACAGGAGTTTACGGAATGAACTTCGACTTTATGCCCGAACTGGATTGGAAGTTTGGATATCCGTTGGCTATTGGCGTAATGATAGCCGTTAGCATATGTATGTACTGGATACTGAAAAAGAACAAGTGGATCTAGCGTCGATTTCCGTTGGGCGGCGCTAGGGTGCGGGTTCAACGTCGCGCTTGTTTACTAACTCGGTTAAAATATTCAAATATATTTCGCTAACATGCGATTTCCAATTATTGCAGATCATTTTCGCCTGCTCGCGGGATACAACCGAAACATTTATCTCCATCAGAACACATTTATCCTCGTAAACGCCGCATTTTACAATAAATTCATTGGTCTCGCTATCCAAAAAATAATTGGCGGTTACTTCAAAGTCGCGTTTTACCGTATTAAAATGATCATGAACATATTTGCTGATTTTTGTGCGAATCGCTGGCGGAATATGATTTTCAAAATATTCCAAAGTAGTCGCTCCGTCTTCTGTTATGCTGTAGCGCGTGTTGTTATTGTCTTGGACTTTTTCTAGGTATAGCCCATCCACCATATCCGCCAGCGTATGCTGTAGGGTATAATAATCCATGTACTCCCCCTCACGCACAAAATCTGTTATCTGGCTGCGTGATAAGGGTAAATCCATTTTATCAATTAGATAGAGCAAGATCAGTTTATTTTCAACCAACATATATTCGGATTTTTCCGCTTCCGACATACATCCACCTCGATCTTAAACTCGCAGCGGCTAAAGCCGCGGAGCGTGTTTGGCAAAATTTACAGTACCTGGAAATTTGCCACCCTTGTACTAAATACTGTGTTCTTACGCACTTGCGCTCTGATTTCGTCCCGTTAATATGCCAAGCCCGCCCATGGACAATTCTGATGTCCAGACATTTATACCCATTTATATTTGATTTTTCAAGTATACCACTATGGAAATGCGAAAACAAATTATATTTTGGCGCATTAGCTGCGCGTAATCGAAAAAAGGCGGCGTTACGCCGCCTTTACTATATCAAATTCTGATACAGCTTCGATTCCTTCATGTGTCGGATAGACTCGCATGATCCCGTCAGTTCCGCCCACATTTCCGGAGAATTCGCTCCAAGCATCGCATAAATAAAATCGCCTTTCACTTTTGTCATCAGATCTGTGCCTATCTCATTATCACCATTTACATCCAGCATGTTGTCCAAAAACATCTCAAAATTATCCTCTGTCAAACGCAAGGGAATATATGGCTCTATACGGTTTACTACATCCTCTATAGACTGTCGGCCAAAGCAAATACTATCTTTTATATAACAATAAAAACTTACAGGATTAAAGAAGTATATATTAGCGGGCACTCGTTCACCATATTTGTTAATGGAGCGCTTTAGCCTGGTTAGGCACGACGCCAATTCGCTTTCTGTCATAAATATAACGCTCCTCCCATTGTTTCACTTGACCTTTCATGTGAAAAGCAAGGTTATTTTTTGCATTTTGAAAAATAATATGGGGGTAATATAAGGTTATTCTGAAACAGGTTTTTTTATTTATGATCTAATATTTATATATTTTAAATCGGCGGAAACCATACAAAAATGAAGGGTTATAATTTGACAACAGCATTAATTTATGTCATATTGACAAGGTTAATAAATTGAATGGAGGGTCTTTTTTGAGTAACGCGTACAGTAAAGGCATTCCTGAAACGCTCGAAAGCTTGGGGGTTAAACCTGATAACGGTCTTAGTCCGCAACAAGCTGAGGAACGTCTTAGGGAGCACGGTGAAAACAGGCTGCAAGGTAAGAAAGAACAAAACCTGTTTCAGAAGTTCCTGCGCCAATTTATGGATTTTCTCGTACTTATTTTAATTGCCGCCGCGGTAATATCAATGGCATTGGGGGATTTACTGGAAGGCGGGGTAATTATTGCTATCGTCGTCTTAAACGCCGTACTGGGCGTCGTGCAGGAGAACAGAGCCGGCAACGCGCTGAAGGCTTTAAAGGAAATGTCCAGTCCGCAGGCAAAAACCTTGCGCGGCGGGCAGGTGGAACGCATTGCGTCTCATCTGATAGTTCCGGGTGATGTGGTGGTTCTTGAGGCGGGGGACTACATACCGGCAGATTTGCGGCTTATCGAGAGCGTTAATTTAAAAATAGATGAATCCGCGCTTACAGGCGAATCTGTCGCCGCAGAAAAAGATTCTTCAAAAATACTGGAATACGAAACAGGTGTCGGCGACCGCGTAAACAGCGCGTTTATGGGTACAATGGTCACTTACGGTCGCGGGCGAGGCGTCGTGGTCGGTACCGGTATGAATACCCAAATGGGTCATATCGCCGCTATGCTTACCGAGCACGAGGAAGAACCTACTCCTCTGCAAGTTTCGCTTAATCATCTGGGAAAGACACTTGGTATTATATGTATTGCTGTCTGTGTCGTTATTTTCGCTCTCGGCTTGCTTCGTCAGCTGGACGCGCTGGATATTTTTATGACAGCGGTATCCTTGGCGGTCGCCGCTATCCCCGAGGGCTTAACTATGGTTGTTACTGTCATTCTCGCTTTAGGAATGCAAAAGATGGTTCGCAGCAACGCCATTATAAAACGTCTGTCGGCAGTTGAAACTCTCGGCAGCACAACCGTTATCTGTTCGGATAAAACTGGTACGCTAACCCAAAATAAAATGACTGTAGTTAAACTATTTGCGGACGATACTTTTTATAATGTGACTGGAACGGGTTACGATGCCAATGGAAATATTGTTAAATCCGAGAAATCGGACGGCGGCGGATTGACCCAAGCCGGAAAATTTCTTACGGAAGGCGCCGTTCTGTGCAATGACGCAATCTATCAAAAAACCGAGAGTAAAATAGTCGGCGACCCGACAGAAGGCGCGTTGCTGGTATTGGGAGAAAAGGCCGGTATTTCCAAAGACACAATAAACACTGAAAAACCGCGTGTAAACGAAATTCCTTTCGACTCACAACGCAAGCTTATGTCTACCATTCACCCGAATTCCGACGGGGTTGCGTCCGGCGAGCCATTTATTATGTACACCAAAGGCGCTCCGGATGAAATTTTACGCATATCAAATTTCTACTATAAGGATGGAAACATAAATCCTATCACCGATGACGATCGAAATAAAATCATGTCCGCTAACGGCAGTTTCGCTGGCGATGCTCTTAGAGTGCTTGGGGTAGCCTTTAAATATTTACCGCAAGCCGAGGGCGAAGAAAACGAGCTGGTTTTTGTCGGACTGATGGGAATGATCGATCCTCCTCGTGACGAAGCCAAAGAAGCTATTAAGGTTTGTAAAAAAGCCGGTATAAATGTAAAAATGATCACCGGCGACCATAAGACCACCGCAATGGCTATCGCGCGTGAGTTAGATATATTAGAAAACGATCAGGCGGTGGACGGGCGCGAAATTGACGACATGACCGACGACCAGCTACGAGAGTCCGCGAAAACCACCAATGTTTTCGCTAGGGTTTCCCCTGAGCACAAAGTTCGGTTGGTAACCGCGGTTCGCGCAAACGGCAATATCGCGGCTATGACCGGCGACGGCGTTAATGACGCTCCTTCTCTAAAAAAGGCTGACATTGGCGTGGCGATGGGTATAACGGGCACGGATGTTTCCAAAGAAGCCGCGGATATGATTTTAACGGACGACAACTTCGCAAGCATAGTTAAGGCTGTCGAGGAAGGCCGCACAATCTACAACAACATCCGTAAAGTCGTAGGGTATTTGCTGTCCTGCAATATAGGAGAGATTCTTTTAATCTTTGTGGCTATGTTGATTAACTGGCCTGTGCCATTGCTTCCGATACAACTGCTTGCCATTAATCTTATAACCGACGCTTTTCCCGCGTTCGCTCTGGGTATGGAAGAAGAGGAGGAAGGCATTATGGATATACCTCCGCGCAATCCAAAAACACCTATTGTTGACAAGCGCATGATGATTTCTGTTTCTATCCAAAGTATCGCTCTCGCGGCTGGTACACTGGCTTCATTCTTCTTCGCGTATCAGAGATTCGGCTTGCAGACCGGTATGACAGCCTGTTTTTTTACACTGGTACTCGGCGAGTTATTGCGGGCGTACACGGCTCGTTCCGAAACACGCTCTATATTTAAAATGAAAATCTTTTCCAACGACTATCTGAATAAGTGCGTACTGCTCTCAATCGTGTTTTTAGTTTGCTCGGTTTATCTGCCGGGGTTTAGAGATATATTTGATAATGTGCCTCTAACCCTTGACGAATTGGCATGGTCACTCGTCTTCGCGATTGTGCCGTTGGCTGGCGGCGAAGTGGCGAAAATCTTCCTCAAATCTTGATATGAAAAATCATAAACGCATGAATGATAATTTAAAAAAGCTTTTAATGGGTAACGAAGCAATCGCTTATGGGGCTATACGGGCGGGGGTTAAGGTTGCGACCGGATACCCCGGCACGCCATCCTCCGAAATTTTGGAATGTATCCAAAAAATAGCTCCGGATTATTTATACGCCGAATGGTCCGTAAATGAAAAAGCCGCTCTGGAAGTAGCGGCCGGCGCGGCGATCGCGGGGGCAAGGGCAATGGTCACTATGAAGCAAGTAGGTTTAAACGTCGCTTCCGACCCGCTTATGAGTTTGAATTATATAGGTGTAAAGGCAGGTCTGGTTGTAATAGCGGCGGACGATCCCGGCCCAATATCTTCTCAGACCGAACAGGACACAAGGCGCTTCGGCGAATTTGCTAAGTTGGCGGTTTTTGATCCCTCTTCACCCAAAGAAGCCTATATAATGATTGCGGACGCCTTTGAGTATTCTGAAAAATATGGACGCCCCGTGCTTTTCCGGCCAACCACGCGGGTATGTCACAGCAGGGATTCCATTAAGACTCTGCCGGATTTGGAACAAAAACCCCTCGGTGGATTTTCGGCGGATAGTGGCCGCTGGTCGATATTTCCACGTCTAAGTTATCTTAACCATTTAGAAATAGAAAAAGAGCTTGCGGAGCTAAGCAGAGAATTTTCAGTCTACCCCGGAAACATATTAACCGGAAAAGGTACAAAAGGCATAGCCTGCGGGGGCGTGAGTTATCTTTATGTAAAAGAAGCTCTGAACAAACTCAGCCCGCGTAACTCAACGGAATATAAATTGCTGAAAGTCTCCACTGTACCATTTCCTTCCAAGCTGGGTGAGGAGTTTTTATCCGGACTGGAAGAAGCGCTTGTCGTAGAAGAATTAGATCCTGTAATCGAGGACGCTTTAATACATGTGCTCGGCACTAGGAATACAGGCGCTAAAATATTAGGTAAGCGAACCGGACATATTCCCAACGCGGGTGAAAACTCGCCGAATGACGTTTATCAATCTATCGCGGAGTTCCTCGGATTTGAGTCGGAATCCCTTGAATCGGAGATCAACCGGCATATAAATCTTTCCATACCAATCCGACCTCCGGTTCTATGTCCGGGCTGTCCTCACAGAGGCTCATTTTTGGCTGTAAAGGAAGCGACGAAAGGGAAAAAAGCGGTATTTTCCAGCGACATAGGCTGCTACACACTGGGCAACGCGTCTCCATTTAATATGGCGGACACCTGCCTGTGCATGGGCGCGGGCATTACTATGGCTCAAGGTTTAAATCTGGCGGAACCGGATTCTTTTAACTTTGCTTTTATTGGGGACTCGACATTCTTTCATAGTGGTATCACAGGTATTATAAACGCCGTTTACAATGGAGCGAATATAATCGTGTGTATTTTGGATAACCGCACGACGGCAATGACCGGCGGTCAACCTCATCCCGGAGTCGGATTTACACTTATGAATAAGCCCGCCGCAAAATTGGATATTTATAAGATAGTCCGCGCAATTGGGGTTACGGATATTTGGCGGGTTAACGCCTTTGACCATTATAAAGCGACAGAAGCTGTTTCGCACGCTTTGGAAAAAAAGGGCGTAAGAGTTGTAATTTTCGAGGGAGCGTGTATCATGCTCCGCAAAAAAGGATCGTGATTCCAAATGACAGATGAAAGCCTAAATAGGTTCATACAAAATATTCAAGCCGCGATAAAACACGCGAAGCGTTCGCCCTACTACGCTAAAAAATTCGCCGATATAGAACCGACGGATATTAAAACCCAAGAGGATTTTCAAAAGCTTCCGTTCTCGGATAAAGCTGACTTGCGTGAAGCTTATCCGCTGGGGCTGGCCGCCGTTCCAAACGAGCGGATTGTTCGTATTCACTCCTCGTCGGGTACTACAGGCACTCCGGTTATTATTCCGTATACCCGACAGGATGTAAGCGATTGGGCGATTATGTTTAAACGGTGTTATGAAATGGCCGGGGTTACAAAAGAAGATCGGGTTCATATAACACCGGGTTACGGATTATGGACTGCCGGTATCGGCTTTCAACTGGGCGCGGAACTATTGGGCGCAATGACTATCCCGATGGGTCCCGGCAACACCGATAAACAATTGCGAATGATGATGGATCTTGAATCTACGGTGCTGACCGCCACTTCATCATATGCTTTGCTTCTGGCGGAAGAAATAGAAAGACGTGGAATAAAAGAACATATCCATTTAAAAAAGGCCCTTATCGGCTCCGAACGATGGGGCGAGAAAATGCGCCGTCGAATAGCGGCTGAGTTGGGCGTGGAATTATATGACATCTATGGTCTGACAGAAATATACGGCCCGGGGATAGGAATTAGCTGTGCCCACGAATGCGGTATGCACATGTGGACGGATTATTTTTACTTTGAAATTATATCCAAAACAGGCGAAGTCGTCGCTCCGGGCGAGATTGGCGAACTGGTTATTACGACTCTGCGCAAAGAGGGCGCTCCGCTGATTCGATACAGAACGCACGATCTAACCCGTGAAGTTCTGGGCGAATGCGAGTGCGGCTCTCCATATCCACGGATTGCTACGCTTATTGGGCGGTCGGATGATATGGTAAAGGTAAAGGGCGCGGTAATCTATCCCGGCAGGGTAGATGAATTATTGGCGGGTATTCGGCAAGTAAGCAGCGAATATCAAATAATGATCGATCACGTGAATGGCAGAGACATACTGACCCTTTTCTTTGAAACGCCTATTGCGGATGAAACAGACCGCAAGCATATTGAACTAAGTGTCGAAATGGGCTTCAAAAATTCCATAGGCATTACGCCTCGGGCAAAGGCGGTCGCCGTTGGAGAACTGCCTCGCAGTGAGAAGAAGACTGCTCGCATTTTCGACAATAGATATTGATTGCGAACACTCCCATGAGCTAACAGCAAATGGGGCTGTATCAAAACTCCCCAAAAGGAAAAATCGAGTAGGAGGCTACCCATTAATTGAGCAGCCGACCTCTCACACCACCGCGCGATGGACACCATTGACTTTAGCCGGTGGTTGGCAACGACTAGCCCCCAAAGCGGACTTCAGCCGCCTAGTTATTCGCCATGCGCGGCGAACAACGAAACCCCGAAACCTTGATTTACCAAGGGTTTCGGGGTTTTCATTTTCACTCCCACTCTATTGTCGCGGGTGGTTTGGATGTAATATCATACACAACGCGATTAACTTGTGAAACCTCGTTGACAATTCGGTTGGAAATGGTTTTTAACACATTGTAGGGAATTGCCGCCCAATCGGCAGTCATGGCGTCGAGGCTTGTGACCGCGCGTAACGCTATTGTATGACAATAAGTGCGTTCGTCGCCCATTACACCTACGGAACGCAAATCCGGTAAAACCGCGAAGTATTGCCATATTTCACGCTCCAGTCCGGCAGCGGCTATTTCTTCTCGGAAAATATGATCCGCTTTGCGTAAAATACTAAGCTTTTCTATATTGACTTCTCCCAGACATCGAACAGCCAGCCCGGGACCGGGAAAAGGCTGACGATATACCATATTTTCGGTCATGCCCAAAGCTACACCCGTGCGACGCACTTCGTCTTTAAACAGATCCCTCAGCGGTTCGATGATAGACTTGAAAGAGATATTTTTCGGCAGCCCTCCCACATTGTGATGGCTCTTAATAACGGCGGCGTGTTTATTGCCGCTTTCGACAATATCGGGATAAATAGTACCTTGTGCCAAGAATTCAGGCTCTCCGATTTTCTTAGCCTCTTCCTCGAACACTCGAATAAATTCCGTACCAATTATTTTACGCTTTTCCTCCGGTTCTGTTACTCCCTTAAGCTTAGACAAAAACCGTTCATGAGCATCCACACGGATAACGTTCATATCAAACTTACCTTTAAATAAATCTTCCACTTCGTCGGCTTCATTAAGTCTCAGAAGCCCATTATCCACAAATATACAGGTCAGCTGTTTTCCCACGGCCTTGTGAATCATTACGGCAGCCACCGACGAATCCACACCGCCCGATAGCGCGCACAATACACTCTTATCGCCAATTTGCTCTCGCAGCGATCGAATTGTGTCGTCTGTAAAATTCTCCATCTTCCAATCCGCTTTAGCCTTGCAGATTCTCTTTATAAAATTATCCAGTATGGTATTTCCGTATATTGTATGTACAACTTCCGGGTGAAATTGTACACCGTAAAATTTTTTTGTGTTATTTGCCATACCCGCAATCGGACAACTAGCCGTCTTTGCAATAACTTCAAAATCCGGCGGCAGTTCCGAAACAAAATATGTATGGCTCATCCAGCAGATAGTTTCGGTGGGCAATCCGGCAAATAAAAAATCATCATTAATTAATTTATGGTTTTTACTTATCGTCAGTTCTGTTTTACCATACTCGCGGGATTGGGAAGCTGTTACAAGCCCTCCAAGCATATGCCCCATCAACTGACAACCGTAACAGATTCCCAGAATAGGGATCGAGAGTTCAAAAATCCCGCGATCAGGTAAAGGGGCGTCCGGGTCGGTTACAATACGAGGCCCGCCGGTAAGAATAATGCCCTTTGGGGCTTTGGACTCTATTTGCTCAATTGTCGTATCATAAGGCATTATTTCGCTGTAAACACCCAAATCCCGAATTCTGCGGACAATCAACTGATTATATTGCCCTCCAAAATCCAAGACTAAAATCATATCATGCGCCATACCCGCCTCCGCAATTTAATATTCTACACTGTAGTTAGGCGCTTCTTTCGTTATTTGAATATCATGCGGATGGCTTTCCCTCAGACCGGCGCTGGTAATCCGGATAAATTTCGCGTTCGTTCGCAACTCGTCTATATTGCGACATCCACAATAACCCATTCCTGCGCGAAGCCCGCCCAATAGTTGAAATACCGTGTCAGCTACATGCCCCTTATAAGATGTACGACCTTCAACACCTTCGGGAACTAACTTTTTAGCGTCCTCTTGGAAATATCTATCTTTACTGCCTTGCTCCATGGCGGCAATAGAACCCATCCCGCGATATACTTTATATTTTCTGCCTTGGTATAATTCAGTCGCGCCGGGACTTTCCTCACAGCCGGCGAAAATACTGCCCATCATGCAAACATTAGCTCCGGCGGCAATAGCTTTTGTAAGATCTCCGGAAAATTTAATACCTCCATCCGCGACAATTGGAATATCGTACTCCGCGGCGGTTTTTGCGCAATCCATTATCGCTGTAATTTGCGGAACACCTATACCGGCTACTATCCGTGTGGTACAAATCGCGCCCGGTCCAATCCCGACTTTAACAGCATCCGCGCCGGCTTCTATCATAGCGGCGGTAGCTTCGCTTGTGGCAATATTTCCCGCGATAACATCCAATTCCGGATATTTATGCTTTATTGTGCGAAGACAGTCTAAAACCCGTAAAGAATGCGCGTGAGCGCTATCCAGCACAATGGCGTCCACTTTTACTTTCACCAGCTCGTCAACATGCTCCAACGCACCCGCGGAAATACCTATGCCCGCCGCGACAATCAATCTTCCTTGCCGGTCTTTAGCGGAATTGGGATATTTAAGATTTTTTTCTATATCTTTAATAGTAATCAAACCTTTTAGATTCATTTTACTATCAACTATGGGGAGTTTTTCGATTTTTCGTCGGGTAAGGATGCGTTTTGCTTGATCGAGAGTGGTGCCTTCCGGGGCGGTGACAAGATTTTCGCGGGTCATAACTTCATAAATTTTCTTGTTATGGTCGGTTTCAAAGCGCAGATCACGATTAGTGATAATTCCTACAAGTTTATCATTTTCAGTGATAGGCACGCCGGATATTTGGTAACGAGCCATAAGTTCGTTAGCGTCGTATACGTAATGGTTGGGGGAGAGGGAGAAGGGATCGGTAATAACGCCGTTTTCCGAACGTTTGACTTTATCTACTTCGCCGGCTTGCTCATCAATCGAAAGGTTTTTGTGTATGACGCCAATGCCGCCTTGACGTGCTATGGCTATTGCCATTTGGGATTCCGTAACGGTATCCATACCCGCGCTCATGATAGGCGCGTTTAGTACAATGTTCTTTGTCAGCCTGGTTGTTAAGTCCATCTCGTTCGGCAAAGTTTCCGAATAAGCGGGTATAAGCAGTACATCGTCAAAAGTCAAACCTTCTTTTAGTACCTGGCTCATTTTATCTCTCCCCTTTTAATTAAGATAGTTATTAAAAAGCCGCGTCAACCGGTGGTTTTCCGACTAGTTTATCAAAAACAAACCTCTTTGTAAAGTAAAAAAATTTCACTGTAAAAAAATTTCACATGTGAAAAAATTTCTCTTTCAGGGCAATCTTTCAGGGCAAAAAAGTAAATGCTGTTGCCTCGCATCTGTTACCACGTCCGTTTCATAAACTTTACCAGAAAATGGGATATTTATGAAACGCCCGTGATGGCAGCTTAAAAGGCTATTGCTTACGAGGCGGATAAGTAGTAGACTTGGGAGTGGAAAAATGGAATTCTGCGAAATGCCGCTCCGTTCTACGGCTGCCAACCCTCTTACTATTAGTGTGCGTGGAGTCGAAAGTAAATTCATCGAGATCGACTGCGGCGTT
>JAISRJ010000061.1 GCA_031273705.1 Clostridiales bacterium | reverse complement strand
GCTGTCCTTCCTGCGGCGGTTCGCCGCTATGCAGTCTTTTCCGAATTGCTACAGACGGAGCGGCTGCATACTGATTATTAGTGAGTTCTTTCAAACTCCCTTCTCAGTATATAGCTTCTCAAAAACGACACAATACGCTTGTAAATTTGTTTTGGTAGAAGATCGTAATTTTCCAAAATATCTTTGTGCCAGCCGTAAGTCGTAGCAAACTCGTCATTGAAACCTATTCTTTCCAGTTTTGCGCCGATACCTCTTTGCGCCAAAACTTCCGCAACCGCACCGCCAAGACCGCCGATGATCTGGTGTTCCTCAATAGTTACGACATTACGTGTTTTAATCGCCGAGCGCAGTACCGCGTCAACGTCAAGCGGTTTTATGGTGGACATATTAATTACATCGCAACTTATTCCGCTTTCGGAGAGTTTATCTGAAGCGTATATTGCGCTTGCGATAATATTGCCCGTGGCGATAATTGTCAAGTCACTGCCCTCGCTGAGCAAATTTGCAACGCCGATTTTAAATTTTGGCGGTTCGGTGTAAATCTCTGTTTCAAAGGCTTTGCCCAAGCGTAAATACACAGGACCATTATGCGCCAGCGCCGCGTCCAACGCCGGTGCGATTTCAAGCGGACTTGCGGGAGAAAGTATAGTCAAATTAGGCAAAACTCGCATTGCGGCAATATCTTCTGTGGCGTGGTGGGTTGGACCGAGTGTGTTGTTCTTAACTCCCGCGCCCATCGCGATTATTTTTATATTCATATTTTGAATGCAGCAGTCGACACGAATAAATTCAAAGGAACGATAGGCGAGGAACGCGCCTTGTGTGCAAACCAGCGGTACTAATCCGTCTTTTGCTAAAGCGCAAGCCGCCGCAATCATATTATTTTCGCCGATACCGAAATTTATATAGTGGGTTGGAAAATGGGTTTTAAGCTCGTGATCAATGTTTCCCGCCTGATCAGCGTGAAGGAATATAATTTTTCCATTTTTGAGCATTAACTTCAGCAATTCGTTATAAAATGTTTTGTCATAGGGCATCATATTCCTCCCGAGTAATACCGAAATCGCGAATGATTAATTTAAGTTCTTCTTCGTTAGGTTTCCTGTTATGCCAGTCAAGTTTATTTTCAACAAGTGGAATTCCGTTTCCTTTAATTGTATTGGCAATAACTGCAAGCGGTTTTGCCGGTAGTTTATCCCTGTCGATCGACAGCGTCTTCATGATTTCGTTATAATTATGCCCGCTAATAGTTTTTACATCGAATCCAAACGCGGATAGTTTTGCTCCAAGAGGTTCCAGTGACACAATATCAGACACGCTGCCGCTACATTGGATATTGTTTTTGTCAACGATCCACACAAGATTGTTCAACGCCAATTGTGACGCAGACAGTGCCGCCTCCCAGTTGCTTCCCTCGTCCAGTTCGCCGTCACCCGTGAGAACAAAGACGAGTCTGTCCGATTTTTGAATTTTAGCTGCCAAAGCAAATCCAACTCCCGCCGACAATCCGTGACCGAGAGAACCTGTGTGCCAGTCCACTCCCGGCACTTCAAGCGATAACGAACCGCCAAGGTGACTTCCGGGTTTGCCGTATGTCAGCAAAAATTCGCGGTTAATAAAACCAACTTCGCGCAAAACGCAGTATAGCGCAAGCGAAGCGTGCCCCTTGCTGGCGACAAACCTGTCTCGCTCGAGCCAATTTTGATTGTTGCTTTCGTAACGCAATATTTTACCCAAATACAGCGCGTTGAGAATATCCAAACAGGAGAGAGAGGATGTTATATGTCCGCAGTCGGAAGAACAGGCTATTTTCACAATCAGTTTCCGCAGTTTGGTGGCCTTTGTTTCCAGTTGGTTGATTGTCATTGCAATTGGCTCCTTTACATTTCAGTGAACATTCCCATGATCTGAAGCTCATGGGCTTCCAACGCCCCGGATATTACGAACGATTACTTTCGGGGCATGTCTCTTTAGGAGGCTGGAGTTTCTCTCTGCTATACAGGCAGAATTCAGGCTATGTGCGCTTACGCGCACAAGTCCGCGTGAAGCCTAATTAACGCAGATAAGGTGCGCGTTGTTCCCGTGCCATAACGGAGCTTTTGCTTCGTCAGGCAACCTCACCGTCGCCGGGTCGGATTTTAGGATTTCTCGAACAAAGTATCTTGTTCTTATGTTGTAGCTTGCGTTTAGATCGCAATGGTACGTCTTGCCGTTTGGAAGCACACAGATAGAATAGTTATATTTCTCGTGTCCGTCTATCGTATATTTCCCCCGCTCAACCTTACCGCTGCCGTCAAACGCCAACTTACTGACGCCTCCTCGCGGCGATAGTTCCGTCCGAAAGCATTACAGAGCAAACAGCGTGGTTGTTAATCCCCAAATCCACGGCGCACACAGTTCTTTGATGGATAAGTCTATCCGATAATTCCGACTCCTGCTGAAACGGAAACACCATTTCCCCAAATTGCTTCTGTAAGACGAATACGCGCCAATGGCTTCTTAAGTAGCGAGACGGCGCAGATAGGATGGCATTTTATAAAAATACTCTCCGAAATCATGTATAGGCTCAGGGTGTTTCTTGGTGGCGATCTATAAATGCTTTGTCGCTAACAAGTAACTCTAGCATCGTAAGTATTTCGATTATTTTTCATATTTTTCATTTATTATCAACTGTTGATATTTTATTACGACTGATGATTTATGTCAATATTATTTGAGGATGAATTATCATAAGTGAATTATCATAAGTGATTCACATATTATTTGAATGACATTGTACGTTCGTTTCATAATAGCGGTTTCTTTCCGTCTATTTTTGAAACCGCTATGGTTTTGTTAAATATTTGCCGATACTTTCAAAATGTAGTATACTTGAAATATCAACGAGAATATCAATGCGAAACATAACGGTAAAAGGAGCGTTTATGAAAAGAATTGTTCTGACCGGCGGCGGCACCGCTGGGCATGTCACGCCGAATCTAGCTTTAGCGCCGTTTCTGCGGAAAAATGGTTATGAACTATTCTACATAGGAAGTAAAACCGGTATAGAAAAAAGT
>JAISRJ010000340.1 GCA_031273705.1 Clostridiales bacterium | reverse complement strand
ACATAACCGCGCCTTGTAAAATGGCAAGGGTGAACGTGACCCCGAACATTCTGGGGCTTCGCATATATAGTATAATACCGCCGCCCACAGCCATGATGGTATCAAACATAATGGTTAGGGTAGCCGACGAGATAGCGGAGCGAACTCGGTCGGCGTCGCTGAATCGGGATATAATTTCACCGACCCTGCGTGTTCCGAAAAATGACATGGGCAGTTTAAGCACATGAGCGTAGTACGCGAAAATCAGGTTAATGTCCAGTCGCTGACTTAAATAGACCAACAGATGCGATCTAAAAAACGTAAGTAAATTTTGGAACAAGTGCAAGGCTACTATTCCAAGAGACACCACCATTAATGTGTCTTGCAGAGAATTGGGCAGAATATCGTCCATCAAAAGTTGAAAATAGAAGGATGTTAAAATGCCCAACGCCGTGAGCAATACGGATGTAAAAAAGATGTTTAGCAACAATCCGCGTTGAGGTATCAGCAAAGAGAAAAACTTCGTAAGGGTGGTCTGGCCTACATCCCCTGTTTTAAAGGATTGATTGGGGGTTATAATAACTAAAACCCCGGTCCAGAGCTTTAAAAATTGCGCCGGAGTATAATGAACGATTCCACGAGCGGGATCGGCGATTATAACCTCATCGGGGGAAATTTTATAAACGACGACATAATGCAACAGAGACTTTCTGACGAGCACATGCGCGATAACGGGCAGAGGAAATTTAGAAAAAAAAGCCTTTCTATCGCCTTTAACGCCTTTAGCGGAAAAACCCAATTCGGTGGCGGCTTTGATGATGCCCGTAACGTTGGTTCCATCTCTGTCTGTACCCGCAAGCTCACGAATACGCGCGATGGGGATGTTCAGTTTATAATGTTTTGATATGGACGCCAGACACGCCGCGGCGCAGTCTGTCATGTCATGCTGTCTTATACAGGTATAATTATTGAACATAACCGACCTCGCTGATATTTAAAAATATTTACATCAAGTCTATTATACTTGATAATCCGACTTTAAGCAAATTTTTAAGTCGAATTGGATTTAAACTGCATCTATCTATCGTTAATTGTCGTTCACTTACGACAGATATCATTAGAAGATATGTATTTTCCCATATTCTCCATCAAATCCGGGGGTAAGTTTAATTTTTCCTTCTCTCATCCGTCGAATTCCGTCTGCCAGCGGGGCGCCTCCCACTAATTTTATATCCTCAAGTTCCGCGTTTCGTAGAATAAGTAATTCCGAACGAAAATTATTAATCAATTCATTATAAAGAAGAACGCTCTTTTTACTAACGGAGCTATAACCGAAAGCGGCGTGTATAATGTCTGTAAGAGGGGTTATGTACTCAAAATGCTGAACCGAGATAGGTTCGCGGCGGTCAGAAAATTGTACGACTCGACGCAATACGCCGGGCGTAAGTTTTTTTCCGCAGACCGGGCAGATCGGACGATCACCCGGATTTTCCCGCGGGTCTCTACTGATACCACAGTTTCGATGACCGTCGAAATGATATTTACCCTGTTCCGGAAAAAATTCCAAGGTCCCCGCAAAGCCTTTGCCAGTACGAAGGGCGTGAGCTATAGATTTATAATCCATATCCGTATCGAAAAGGTTTGCCTCTCGGGCGAGATTTGACGGAGAGTGCGCGTCGGAATTGGAGATTAATACATATTTATCCAATGCCGATATCCGCCTATTCATAATTTGGTCGGAGGAAAGACCGGTTTCTAGAGCGAAAATAAATTTTGAGAGATCTCCAAAACACTCCTCTACAGAATCAAATCCGGAACTCGCGCCGAAGACGGAATAATGCGGAGTCCAAATATGCGCGGGGATAAACACGGCGTCCGGACATATATACATTGTTATTTCCAGCAATTCTCTCGCGGAGATACCTAAAATCGGTCTGCCGTCGGAACGCAGATTGCCGATTGTACGCAAATGCGTCGATAACGCGATTGCTGCTTCTATGTCCGGAAGCAGGATTAAACTATGAACCTTTCTGGTCTTACCGTTCTGTTTATATATCGAACTTATTTCCCCGGTTATTATGAATCTAACGTTGTATTTTGGGTGTTTATACAGCCCGTTACCTAATGGCTCAAGGCATAAAGCAAGCTCGTTCCGCCAAGCCTCGTGAGTAAAATCTCCTGTTCCAATCAAGTCCAGACCCTTTTTATCCGCCCATGCCGCAAGTGTTTCCGGTTCAGAGCTTTTGCTGGTAGCGTAAGAGTATTTTGAATGTATATGTAAATCCGCCGCGAACATATTCCGCTCCTTTAATTACAGTATTTTTAAACACATCTCTATAAGTTTAACATAAATTCCTCTGAAAAAGCCAAAATAACTCATGAGAAATATGAATCCGAAATGGGGCATTGCTTATGACAGTCATTTTCATGATTTTCTCTTTTGTCGCTCTTATTGGAGCATTTTTGCTGGATGGCGGGCACATTACAGGTCTTTTGAGTTATACGGCCGCTATTATTGTTATTGGCGCAACTATCGGAGCGACCGGGGTAACTATTCCTACATCTATTCTAAAGAATACATTCAAGCTTATTGGCATTTCTATGGGCAACAAAAAATCTGATTTCATAACCCTGATAAAATATTTTAGCGAGTTATCAGTTAAAGCCAGAAAAGAAGGATTGCTTGCGCTGGAGACGGATATGAATGTAGAAGGCGTTGATCCGTTTATCAAAAAAGGCGTTTCTCTGGCGGTGGACGGTACCAATCCGGAATTAATAAAGGCAATAATGGAAACACAAATCGAGCAGATGAGCAAAAGGCATAAATCTCAAATACAGATTTTTGACTCTGCCGGCGGTTACGCTCCGACAATGGGTATTTTGGGAACCGTTATGGGCTTGGTACACGTATTGTCAAATCTGGACGACGCAGCCAGTCTGGGCGAAAAAATAGCTGTGGCGTTCTTGGCGACCATGTATGGTATTGGTACGGCAAACCTTATATATCTGCCGATCGCGGGTAAACTCAAAGCCTTGGACGCGCAGGAAGTAAAAGAAAAGATGATGATTTTAGAAGCTGTACTCTCCATTACCTCCGGAGATAACCCGCAGGTTATGGTTCAGAAGCTAAAAGTATTTTTAGATCCCCCTACTTTAAGGGCGTTTGAGACGAGCGAAGGGGCTGAGACATAATGAAGGAAGAACACGAACCCCCCGAAAATCATGAACGATGGTTGATTTCTTACGCGGACTTTATTACATTGTTAATGGTATTTTTTGTTGTGTTGTATTCTATGAGTAAAGTAGACGTGGCAAAATACGAACAACTTTCCCAATCTCTAAACTCCGCTCTCAGCGGCGGTATCAGCGTACTGGATAATCCGCCCGCGGGGATGATAAGCCCGGATACCAACGGCAGCGGACCTATCGTTACGCCGGGCGGAGGAAAGGAAGGCACGGAGGGTGAGGAAAGCGGCAGAGAGGAAGATACGGGGTTTTCTACGGGTATTAGCGAATTGCAGGATATGCAGACGGTGAAAAAAGAACTGCAAACATATTTTGCGGAGCATAACTTAGACGCTTCGATATCGTTGAGTATTGATGAACGGGGTTTGGTTGTTAGCCTGAATGATACGATATTATTTGATCCGGGCAGTTCGGATCTAAAATCTACCGCTCAAAATAGACTTACAGAAATAGGCGGAGTTTTGAATCTGCTGGAAAATTATATTCGCGTGGAAGGTCATACGGATAACGTTCCGATAAGTTCTTCCAGATATGCTTCTAATTGGGAATTATCCGCTTTACGGGCTACGACGGTTGTGCGTTTATTGACGAGTGTGGCCGGTATTCCAGCGGGGAAATTGTCAGCCGTTGGATACGGCGAGTATAAACCTATCGCTGATAATTCCACCCCCGAAGGGAGAAGTATGAACCGCAGAGTAGATATAATACTGCTTTCTAGCAAATATGATAAACTGGAAGCTTAAGGGATCCAAAAAGTGATCTCTTTTTTCTTGCAAAATCTCTGTACAAATCCCCAAAAAAGCAATATAATAAGATTGCATATCAGACAGCGTAATATGGACTGCAATATAGACTGGTAAAATAATGGCAAAAATATTGTAATAATTGTAACAAATTTGTCATTGCTATTTGCGATGGACGCTGTAAAATTGATATGCACGTATACTTATCATATATTATTTTAGGAGGGTTAGTTTAATGAAGAAATTTAAGGTTCTTGCGGCATTCACTATTGTCGCCTCTCTCACGCTGAGCTGTGTTTACGCGTTTGCCAGCGTTGTCGCAACTGATACAACAAACGTACCCGTACTTACCGAAGCCACCGCGACCGCGGAAGAAACTGTTGCCGCTACACCCACACCGGCTCCAAAGGTGTATGACGACCTTGCTGTTACCGAAAAGCGTTTTTACAACGTAAGAAGCGTCGATTTGGGTACATATCCGGAAGTAACAGGTTATGATGATTTGAACGCTACCATTCTTAAAGATCTCGAAAC
>JAISRJ010000301.1 GCA_031273705.1 Clostridiales bacterium | reverse complement strand
CCGGATAATCTACATAGACCAGGGGCAGATTATGGAAAGCGGCACCCACGACGAACTGATGGCGCAAAAGGGACTGTATTATAATTTGTATATGGCGCAGTACGGGGAGCGGGCGGCGGTTACGGTTCACGCTGGGCTGTGAATCGTAACACTCCGCGATTCGTTTTTTGGAAAAAGAAGCAAAAACAAAATAAAAAAGGGGATTTTGTACATGGCAATCAATATTACTGAGGTTTGTTCATACGAGAATTACGGGCGGTGCCTGAGACTTGACAATGGTGAAACAGAAGCGCTGGTAACGCTTGATTTGGGTCCGCGGATTATCCGGTACGGCTTTATCGGCGGCGAAAACGTGTTTTGGAACGATTTGGAGCGCGTTGCGTGTAATAGCGGAGAAGACATTAAAAAATATTACGGCGGCAACAAGGCTTGGTATCTTTACGGCGGGCACCGCCTATGGGCAAGCCCGGAAACTTCCCCGGAGACTTATTACCCGGACAATGACCCCGTTGAGTATGAAGCGGTCGGCAGCAGGTTGGTTTTTACACCAAAGCCGCAGACGGAAAACGGGCTTCAAATGTCGGTTGCCGTCACCATGAACCCAGACGGTTCACTGGCGCTTGAACATCACATCAAAAATATCGGGACGGTCGCAAAAAAATTCGCCATTTGGGCGCTTTCTGTTTTGGCGCGGGGTGGACTGGAAATCGTGCCCCAAAACACCGATGCCACCGGATATTTACAAAACCGCGTACTGTCTGTCTGGCCATACTCTGACATGACGGATGGTCGTGTATATTTCGGAAAAAAATACATCACGCTTTTGCAAAAGCCGGATGCGCAAACCCCGTTTAAAATCGGCACGGACAATAAAAACGGCTTTGCCCTCTATTTATTAAAAGAAACCGCGCTGATTAAAAAGTATACGCATTTCACCGGTGAGGAATACCCGGACTTCGGCGTGTCGTTCGAAACCTACACCAACGCCAATTTCCTTGAAATGGAAACGCTCGGCGTATATAAAACTGTGCAGCCGGGAGAGAATACCGTTCACAGGGAAACGCTTGAACTGAAAATATTCAATCGCGTGGTTAATCCACGGGATGAAGAAGATATTGAAAAGGCCGTACGGGAACTCCTGTAATGAACAGTTTTAGTTTTGAAGATTTGCGCCTGGGGTTGACGGAAAGCTTTGAGGTCATGGTGACTGCCCAAATGATGGAGGATTTTCTCCGCATTTCCGGCGATTGCAATCCCATTCATCTTTCCGATGGGTACGCCCGGTCAAAGGGTTTTTCCGACCGGGTGGTGTACGGGTTGCTGGTTTCGGCCTTTTATTCAACGCTTGTCGGCGTGTATCTGCCCGGCGAGCATTGTGTGTTACAGGAAATTTCCGTTAATTTCAAAAAGCCCGTTTATATTGGCGACCGCCTGACGGTGACGGGTACGGTGGTCGAGACGCACGATGTATTACGCCGGGTTTCCATCAAGGCGAAAATCAGAAATCAGAACGGAAAAGCCGTTTCAACCGCCAATATAACCGTAGGGGTAATGAGCTCTGCGGAGTTAAGTTGACAAGTGACAGTTGACAGAGATGGTGTCGCTTTGCGATGATAGAATAAGCACCTGTGAATATATGTTCTAACTCTGAATTGATGTGAAAGGCGGTTTATAAGTTTGAGCGGTACCCTTTTAATTACCGGCGCGTCTTCTGAACTGGGGCTGGCGTTGATTGAGGATGTGCGGGAAAATTACGATCGGATTTTCGCGCATTATAACCATACGCCGGACAAATTATTTGCCTTAAAGGAAAAGTTAGGCGATAAACTGGTTCCCGTTCAGGCGGATTTTTCCGCGGAGGCTGGAGTCCAAAGGTTAATCGCGAAAGTGCGGGAAATGGGGTTGCCGATAAGCGCAATGGCGCATCTGCCGGCCCAGCGCATTTCTTATGAACGGTTTTCCAAAAAGCCGTGGGAAGCGGTTTCACGCGCTTTGGAGGTGCAGCTTCACTCCGCGTACCTGATTTCACAGGCGTTTTTTGCGGATATGGCAAAGGCGAAAACCGGACGGGCGGTGTTTGTGCTGTCCTCCGTGGTGGCGCAGCCGGTCAAATACCTCGCGGATTACACCGTTGTAAAATTTGCGCTTTTGGGACTTGTCAAAGCGCTGGCGGCGGAATACGCCGAAAAACATGTGATGGTCAACGCCGTTTCTCCCTCTATGATGGAAACACGTTTTTTGGACGATTTGCCGGAATTGGCCGTGCGGCAAAGCGCGGAAAATAACCCGCAAAAAAGGAACGCCCGGGTTTCGGACGTTGTGCCGACCATACGGTTTTTGCTGTCACAGGAATCGGAATATATGACGGGGCAGAATTTAATTATAAGCGGCGGTGCAATTATCTGACGGTATAATACGGTTAATTTATCTGAATACCATCGCCGGTTTTCAGGGCATCGTCCAACTTCTTGCGGACTGTTTCGAGATGCCCTTCAATATCCTTTTCCGAGGTGATTACGGCGCATGTGATTGAACAGTTGAGGCGCACAAATTGAACACCCGCTACGAGTGATATTAACCAGCAAAAATTATGAGTTTATCGCTTTTGTTTTCCGGGAAGGGTAATAATTCGCGCCGCGCTGATTCATTATCAGTTTGAAACCATTCACCCATTCCTTGATGGCAATGGGCGTGTCGGACGGCTTTTGATTACCTTGTTTTTAATGGAGCAAAAGGCATTGTCCGCTCCCGCGCTGTATATCTCATATTTCCTTAAAAAGAACCGTATCGAATACTATGACCGAATGACAGAAGTACGCAACAAAGGCAATTATGAGCAATGGGTCAAGTTTTTCTGCAAGCTGTTTTGGAGTCAGCGCAGGACGCAACCGACAAAATCCAAAAGCTCTCCGACCTACACACGAAAAATACCGAGATTATTGGCAGAATGGGCAGAGCTTCAAAAACCGCAAGGCAGTTGTTTGAATATCTTGAACAGAATCCCATTATTGAAATCCGCAAAACCGCCGTTGCGCTTGGCATGGCATTTAGCACGGTTTCGGCATCTGTGAATCGGCTTTGCGAAGCAGAGATTTTGGGCAAAGCGCGGGTGAACAGCGTAACCGAAAATTCAGCTATGAAGCCTATCTTAACCTGCTGCGTGAGGGAACATGATAGAATTTGCGGGTAAAATCAAACAGCCCCTCATCTTTTATGGCGAAGGCCTGGCGGCCGTGGCGCAGCTATGCAACGATAAATCTTTGGAACTCGCTGTAATTCCGGAACTTAAGGAGGATATAAGATGTATTATTCAACAACTTACTCGTCGCCCGTGGGAATGATTACGTTGGCATGTGACAACAACAATCTTGTCGGACTGTGGATGGAGGGGCAAAAGTATCATGGCGATACTATCCCCGAGCCCATGGTAAAAAAAGGCGATATGCCGGTTTTCAAAATTACAAAAAAGTGGCTGGACAGGTATTTTATCGGGGAGAAACCCGCTATTTCCGAATTGCCGTTAGCGCCTATTGGCGGTGAGTTTCGGCAAAATGTATGGAATATTTTATGTGAAATCCCATACGGCGAAGTTATCACCTACGGCGACATTGCAAAGAAAATAGCCATAAAAATGGATAAAAAGAGTATGTCCAGCCAAGCGGTGGGCGGCGCCGTGGAGGTCTTCATCCGTCACTGAGTCGAATGTGAAAAGTGTTTTTGGCATTTTTATATCCTCCGATTTCTATAATTTTTAGATCGCAAAATGAACAACCGTCTTACATCCTGCGGTATTTTTCGTTAAAATCTCCGGCGCAATAATACCCCGATTTCATCATCCTGCAAATGATACTGCACATTTCTTTTTCTGTCAAAATGTTCAGGGGATACCCCATGCTGAAGGTTGTAAACACTGTATCCGCAGTGAACCACCATTCATAAGGGGCATGCCGCAAGCATGGCCCATTTATGTCCCTCATTTCAAAGCTGTAATATCGATTACTTAACCAAGGCAAGCACATGTCATAATTCTGAGTAAAAATGATTCCTAACGCATGGACTTCGTTGAGGTAACATCGGAGCGGGGGATTTTGGTTCAACGGTAATTCGAACATTTGGTTGAAAACTCCTTAAATATTTTTTTGGACGGTGTCCCCACCATCGTGGAATTTGGGGCAGATGTGCCCCGGAATCTGACCAGTTGGTCATATGCTTAGCACAACAGATTTTTTGCTTTCTCTGCCTCCTGCCGCACCTCGGCGGCACATTCATAAAAACTGGTTCCGAAGTCAAACACAATCAGATGATCAATGCCATAGGCAATATGCAGAATCTTCATCCGGTCTGCCATAGCGGTCTTATGCTCGTGATACAGATACATCTCGATGCGGGGATCATAGCCTTTTCCATCACAAAACATTTTCAGCTGTTTCGCCAACTGCTTGGACACATGCAGACCGAACACCGCGTTATCATAGTACAGCTCTTTCATGCCGGGATTCCGCGGGATGGTGGACGGAAGACAGTCCACATATTCCTGTAAATTCCGCTTAATCTGCGCCTTGTCCAAGTCGATAAATCCAACGCTTTTCCGCTTGGAGATGCTGGAGATTCGTCTGAATCCTTTCACTTCCGCCGACGGTACAGCTGCGAACAAATCGTCCGCCAAAATGTGCGCGATGGCGGTTTTCGGGGATAACCTTCTGGCGAGAGGGTGAATATGGGCGTTTTCGCTATCGGTTATAATAATTCTGTTAGCGTAGCGTTCGGAAAGGCCTTCAATAAAAGCGCTTTTAAATCCTCATTTTTTCCTGTTTCCTTGAATTGGATATTTTTGATTTGATGCTTGTCCGCTATGAAGTTCAAGAGTTCCCCGTCAATCTCTCGTCCTAACGCTCTACAGGACAAGCTGAACAAGGTTAGAGCGTCACCTTCAACCGCTATAACGCCCACCAGTCCTAAATCAGAAAAGCGGTCAGATACCGAAAGTGAATACAATATGACATTACTAGAACCCACTCGCTCTTTTATGTCTGTCACCGTGTACCGAACGCCGTTTGTACATTTATTTGTCCGTTGCGTAAGTTCAGATATACGCGCATACTCAATTGGCGTGGCCTCGTGTATGTCCGTCTTGATTTCAAGGGCGGTTATATAATCGGCGTAACTGTCATATTGTGATTTCATCGATTCACGCGATTGATTGGTGCGGTAAGTTTCATTACGCTTATCAATGTCTGCCTTACTAACATTGCTTTTCAGATTGAAACAAGAGAATTGCTCATACGCCATATCACGTTCATAGCGAATCACGGTAACTTCTGGCAACATAGCCTTTACCGCCTCGATTTCAAGAGGCGAATCGTCAATGAAAACCATGCTGTCAAGACCGACATTCAGTGTTTCGGCAATCCGCTTTATATTGTCGGGCTTGTTGTCCCAATTCACCTGAAAACAGGCGATATACTCCTCTTTCAAGACCATTTCGCTGTGTTCTCGGAACATAGTCATAACGTCGGACAAATCATTTTTACTGCATACGGCGAGGATAACGCTATGATAATACAATGACAAAACAAACCTCTGAAAATCCTGATAAGGCCGCCCGAATCCAGCACCGCCAAGTTTAATATTTTCTACGCCATTTTCGGAGAGTATGCCGCCCCACAGGACATTATCGCAGTCAAGAACAAGGCATTTCTTTGTAATGCCTTGTGCTATTAGATATTGTTTGTGTATCTCCTTAACGGCGGCTTCAATCAATACTTTTGAATAGGGCGCGTTCCACCGATATTTACCTTTTTGATCGTATGCGTTGGGAATGCCAACATCCGCGATAAGCCGCTTTAAATCAATAAAAGACACATCATTTTTCAATGTACCATTCAATTCGGCGTTGATTCTATCTACGAGCGCGTTATATGAATGACCTGTGGCAATTGGCAGTTTGTTAAAATAGTCCTCAAACAAAAACCAAAGGATATGAGGAGTGCGGTATTGCATAATGTCTTCGGATAACCTTGCGCACCGTCCAACTAATTCATCAATTACTTGTTGTTGAGATATTTCGACTGAGTCTAAATGGTTACGAATATCGGGCAAGAATTCTTCGCAATTCAACCAGATCACAACTAAGTCCGAATCTAAAAGACAACTCTGATATTCCACTTCATTGTGTTCGCCATAGGGAATAGGGTAAACATTTATTGTATCAAAACAAGTCCGTAAATATAGTACAAAGTACGGCTCGAATATGATATTTGATAAGACGGAAATGGACACATGGGCTTTCAACAAGTTGCTCATATCGTCTCCTTAGCGTTCAATGCGGCAGTTACAACATTTATCATTTTGTTGAGTGTCCCCATTTCTTCCAGTAACAGCTTCTCATCAGGAATCTCAATCTCAAGAGTATTCTCCAAAGCAACAACGATTTGAATAAATGTAATGGAATCCATACCATGTTGCAATAAATCCTCATCGGATTGTTCCGCAGAAATTTCTATTTCCTCAATATTTGCTTTAATTGTGTCAAGCACTTTTTCTCTTATCTCATTACTACCCACCTAAAAATACCCTCCTGTTCATTTTTATTTTTTCTATATTTTTTTCGGTCAAATCATCTTTAATTAAGTCATAGAAATTTTCCGCTCTTAAACGCGTTATGAAATCGCATTTCCATTCTCGCCTTTCGCCATCGTTTAACCCATAACATTTGAGTAGTCGTTCGCCATCAGTAGTTCTGAACGCAGATATGTATTCGTTTAGTTGTTCATCTTGAAACAAAATCCCCACATGATATAGAACGTAATATATATACGGAACAATACCATGAGCTTTGCTATAGTGGTAAAATCGGTCTAAAGAAATATCTTTAAGATTGTTTTTTATCAAGTAATATACATCGTCAAACATACTTTGTTTTATGCTTTTTCTCGTCGCAAGAAGGGAAATGGAATTCATATCCTTATAATGATGTAGTATAAGCTGAATCAACATTTTTATAGGCGGCAATGTCTTTATCTTGCATCCATAAATTTCAATATCAATTGTATTGGAGAGAAAATCACTCATGTCTATCTGTTTGCCAGTGTATTCCCCCCCACAGCTATTGTGATTTAGGTCGATATAAATATAGGATATTTTTGTCTTTTTTACATAAGTAGGACTTTGGTGTGACATGCTGATAGCTAACACCTTATCGTAGCTATTCTTTACTATATAGTAAAAACCATTCGCATTGAGAATTTTCTTTGCGACTCCTATATATTTAGGTGGTATCAATAAATCTATATCGCTGCTATTGCGTTTTCCCACTTCTCCATATGCCATAAGTGACAATGCTTCCCCTTTTATAGCGGCATATGGAAAGTCGAAATGCTGTGTAATTTCAGCACATTCCTTGTAGCTTAATACTATTTTTAAATAATCCATATTTATCGTGTCCAAAGCAATCTCCTGACTTTTAGTTTTGATAAACAGCAAAAAGCGCATGGTTGTCATTGATATCTATTTTTTCTATCAAACTAAATTCTGTAGTCTTGTCTAAGTATAAGAATGTTGATGGCAAGGGACTGAATAAAAAGATTGTCGTTTTCCTTTGCACTTGTTTTAACAATTCCATGAGATGTCCAAAGAATTTGATATAAACTTTCAAATGAAATGGGTTGAAAAAGAAGAGTTTATTTACGGTTCTATCAATTTTTACTTTTTGCGCATCTTCATGTAGCAAGGTAAAAATCGTTTTGCTTTTTGTTTGGCACAAATATTTGTCAACATTACGCTTGGTGATACGGAAATATTCTTCACAAATCTCACAACCGCTAATTTTATTACAGCCCAAATAAGATGCCATAAAAAGAACTCTTCCTTTACCGAAACCGACATCCATAATATGATCTTCTTTTTCAAACGGATATATTTTGAAAATATATTCTAAAAAAGAATAATTGGTCGCTTGATATCGGTAAAATAATTTATTATCAAAAGTTTCTTTTCCATCAACAACGGCTGAAGTATCCACATCAAACAATGTATCATAAAATTCAGTCTTTTGAATTTCATTAATACTCAGAGCAAACATATCATTTATGTTTTTGGGCTCATCTCTATGGAACATACAAATCCCCTCCTACTTGTACCACTGGCTTTGCAGATGATACAACTCCGCATATTCGCCGTTCATTTTCATCAATTGGGAATGTGAGCCTTCTTCAACAATTTTCCCTGACTTCATTACAACAATTCTGTTTGCAATTTTGACAGCACCAAGTCTGTGGGTAATAATAATCGTTGTCTTACCTTTTGAAATCTCCACAAACTTGCGATAGACATTTGCTTCCTCAATTGGGTCTATAGCAGAAGTAGGCTCATCTAAAATAATAAAATCACAATCACGATAAAACCCTCTCGCGATAGCAACTCGTTGCCATTCCCCACCTG
>JAISRJ010000295.1 GCA_031273705.1 Clostridiales bacterium | reverse complement strand
GCTCCGTTCGCCCCGATAATCGCGACGCGCTCGCCCTCGCCAACATAAAAACTCACGGACTCTAAAGCAAAGGCATAGTCCGTGATATTGTATTTTATATATAGATCTTTTAACTCCAGCAATTTTTCACCCTTTTTACCTTTTATCCGTAAAACTTTTATCCGTAGAACTTTTATCCTCTTTTATCCTGAAAGAATTCGTATTACTGTCATTATACATATCAACCCCGACAAACACAATATATTCTTCAGCGATAACTTATCCCGCGCCGCCGTTCTGTACACACCGTCAAAGCCTCTGCACTTCATAGCTTGATAGACCCGCCCGGCTCGATCAAAACTTCTCAATAGCAATTGTCCCACAAACACACCCATGTCTTTTAATTTTACGCCTTTTACACAAAGGCGCAGGGTATAAGCGGTATACATAGACTCCGTCTCGCTAAGCAGAACAGAAATGTATCTGTAACACATCACAAACTGCAAGCAAAAAATTTTTGGCACGCGCAATCGATAAAGCTGCGCGCTTATTTTATCAAACGAAGTAGTAGCAACCAAAACCGTCACGGCGGAAACCGTCAGCATAGTTTTTATAAATATTGAGACGCATGAAAAAAGCCCAACCTCTAACGGCTTGATAATTATCAGGTTCCCCGCCGCAAGAAAAAAGGCGAACGGAAGAGCCGGCAGCAACCGGCGAATAATTATCCCGGAAGGTATTTTTGCGACAATAAAGCATATCGCGGGAAAGGCGATAAAAAGAATCAACCCGCTGATTTGCGCGGGTTTAAAAGATGCGGCGATAACTATGTAAAACAACGTGGCAATAAGTTTAAGCATTGGATGCAGTCGGTGGATTGCGGAAGAATAGTTTGAAGCCAATCGTTCCAAACTATCTATATCAGCAGCCGCTCTATATAGATTCGGCATGTTTTCTTCGTGAGACTAAAAAAGCGATACCACCGGCAATGATAACGGTTATCAGACTGCCGATAATACCGGCGACCGACGTACCCAAGACGGGGTTAGACCCATCGGCGAATCCGTAATCCGGCATAAAAGCCGTCTTACTCACTATATTCTGAACAATACCAATCAGACCGCTTTTTGAGGCAAGTTCCGCGGTTCCCGCAACCCCCTCGACAGACCATTCCAGGCCGTCCGGATAACCGGAAGCAAACAGCGAAAGCACACTTCCGACTATAACCGTAAGCACACCAAAAACAATAATCAAATTCTTAAACGACACGCGGGCAAGTTTATTGTCAGAATAAAGAGTTTTAGAATAAAGAACCTCCGGTCGGGCAACGTTTATGTAACAAAGCACACCTGCGGTAACAACACCCTCTACCAGCCCGATTGCCAGGTGGATAGGCTGCATAAGCAACGCGAACGACCCAAATGGCAATTCGGTAATCCCGGAAGCTAGTGTCTCCAACACGACACTAAACGCGCCCAACTGCAAACCCAACACAACGGCTGCCATCGAAGCAATCGTAATATTTTTATTATTCATTTCTTTGCGTACAATCGGTTCATAAATAAATTTATAGGCAAGCACAGAGCAAACGCCCATATTAAACACATTACAACCGTAAGCGAGCAGTCCGCCATCCGCAAAAAACAAGCATTGTATCAGCAGCACCGCCGCAAGGGTAATAAGGGCCGGAAACGGTCCCAAAACAGCCGCAAGCAGCAATCCGCCGCCAATATGCCCGCTGGACCCTGTGGCCGGTATAGTAAAATTAATCATCTGCCCGGCAAACACAAACGCCCCCATAACACCCATCATAGGAATTTTGGACTCGTCAAACCCGGCTTCGCCCTTGGATAATTTCCTGACAGAATAACCCAACGCCCCCGCGCTGACAGCAGTCATAACCCCACCCGTGACCGGCGATAGTAAAACATCCGCCATGTGCATAAAAACCCCCCTCTATGTTTTTTGTAAACGCCTGTTTAATTATATCAAATGAATCACACATGTCAATCTTGAAAAAAATATCCTACCCATTGACAATCTTAGGATGTTATTGGTAAAATCCAATTGGTAATTATTATTAAGATATGTAAAAAACTAAGGAGGAACTAAATGGATCATGAAAAGAAGTTGACCACGATAGCAGGCGCGCCGGTCGTAGATAATACTAATTCCGTAACTGTCGGAGAGCGCGGGCCAATGACCATGCAAAACCCGTGGTTTATCGAAAAACTAGCGCATTTTGACCGAGAGGTTATTCCGGAACGCCGTATGCACGCAAAAGGTTCCGGGGCTTTTGGAACATTTACGGTAACCGGTGATATTACAAAATATACCAAGGCCAGAATTTTTTCTGAGATAGGCAAGAAAACAGAGGTGTTCCTTCGATTTTCAACCGTCGCCGGTGAACGAGGAGCGGCGGATGCCGAGCGCGATATTCGCGGATTCGCTATGAGATATTATACAGAGGACGGCAATTGGGATCTGGTGGGCAATAACACGCCTGTGTTTTTTCTGAGAGATCCCCTGCGTTTTCCGGATTTGAACCACGCTATAAAGCGCGACCCAAAAACCAACATGCGATCTCCTCAAAACAACTGGGATTTTTGGTCTATGCTTCCCGAGGCGCTACATCAGGTTACAATTACCATGTCCGACCGTGGAATACCGGCAAGCTATCGCAACATGCACGGCTTTGGAAGTCATACATTCAGCCTGATAAACGCGAATAACGAGCGTACCTGGGTAAAATTTCATTTGGTATGTCAACAGGGTATAAAAAATATAACTGATCAAGAGGCGGCTGATATTGTCGCAAAGGATCGCGAGAGTAATCAGCGTGATTTATTTGAGGCTATCGACAAGGGCGATTTTCCGCGCTGGAAAATGTGCGTTCAGGTTATGACAGAAGAACAAGCGCGGCAACATTATGAAAATCCATTTGATGTTTCTAAAATCTGGAGACACTCCGAATTTCCGCTTACAGAAGTCGGAATACTGGAGCTTAACCGCAACCCTGAGAATTATTTCGCGGATGTGGAACAGGCGGCTTTTAACCCGGCTCACATTGTACCCGGTATCGGATTATCACCCGATAAGCTCTTACAAGGACGTCTGTTCTCATATGGCGACGCCCACAGATACCGTTTAGGAGTAAATCATCATCAGATTCCGGTCAATTCCCCAAAAAACGGCTATCACGCGTATCACCGCGACGGTAAAATTCGAGTGGATGGAAATTACGGGGCTACAACCTCTTATCAGCCGAACAGCGTGAACGAATGGGCGGAACAGCCGGAATACCGCGAACCGCCGTTAGAATTTCAAGGCGCTATGGATTCATACGAGCCAAAGGACGACACGACGGACGATTGCTTCAAATATCCGGGTTCGCTATATCGCCTGATGAGCAAAGAACAGCAAACCGTCCTGATAGAAAACACAGAGCGCAGCATGTTTGGGGTATCCGATAACATCCGGCTTAGGCACGCGGCTCACTGCTACTTGGCGGATAAAGATTATGGAACCCGATTGGCGGCGGCTCTTAAAGTAGATCTGAACAAAGTAGTTGAACTTTCAAAAATGACCCACACCGATCGCATGAAAGCAACCGGCTTGGTGTAAATCAATAAAAGCCGCCTTCCGCGAGATAAATTGCCTCGCCGAAGGTCGGCTTTTACAAATACTGGCTCAAGCGCGGCGCGAATAAAGACTTGCCGCGCTAGTTTAACTTCTTTACAGCCGTCACATTTAAATGCTCGGCCGCTTCCTTATTCTCTGTTTGAATCTGATCGTATATCTCTTTTCTGTGGACGGGAATGTGTTTAGGCGCAATGATTCCCAGCTTCACTTGTTCGCCGTGAACGCCCAAAATCACTACCTCTATGTTATCACTTATAATTATAGATTCTCCTCTTTTGCGTGTTAAAGCCAACATTCCCGTCACTTCCCTTTAGTTCATTATTAATAAAATAAGAGAATTAATAAGACAACGCCGTCTCAACAGCCTTGTTTCTTTCTACTTCCGTAAATATATTATATTTTAATTGGTAGTCCTCATTGTCAAGAATAACCTGTTTGCCCTTCTTAGTAGTCGGATTAATAACGATAGGAGCACGCAAATTGGCTCTCATCTGACGAACGTCATCCGGAATAACAACTACATTGTAAACCAATAAAGTGTTTTCTCCCAGGTCGCCCAGAGATTCGACTTCCTCGCTCTTTACCAACGGGTTATAATCCGGCTTAATATTATAGATATTGATAAGCGCGAATGCTAATTGTCCATCCTCAACGGATTGCAGCCAGCAGAATGTGTCTTCACGTTGATTCTCAAGCAGAATAATGAATCTTTTGTGATCCGGAAAACCCGGTAAACCTTCCGCAAAATTAATGACCAATGATGAATCGTAATCGATTTCCCCAAAATGCTTTGTTCTAAGTTTCATAAGTATCCTCCGTTTTTGAGTAGTCTTGATTTTGAATAAAGTAGTCTTGATTTTGAATAAAATAAAGCCTTAGATAAAGTTGCTAAGCGTCATTTGAATAATACTCGCGCCGGCTTTCAATGACGCCTGGTACACTGCCTCGGCGTTGGACTTGAACATAATCGCCTGCATCATATCCGTGTCCTCGTTATCTGACATCAGTTTCTTATAACTTCCCTCATCCTTGTCCAGACGCGCCAAAATAAGATCGAGTCGGTTCATCCTCGACCCCAAATCCGTTTGCTGCTTGGATATGGCGGCGATATGCCTGTCGCACATTTCCAGCATATTGTTAAATCTGTCGTGCAGAACATCCGTCAACCTTGCCTTTTCATCGGCAAGCTGATTATTAACCGTCTTTGTCAATGTGTCTCCGGATAATCCTAACAGCGTATATTTTTCGATAAGCTGCCGTCTGTCCGAAATTGTGACTGACTCCAGCAATGTACACAGATTGTTTAGATCCGCGTACATTTTATCTGTATACACATTTTTTGCCAAAGAGTTAATGTTAACATGAGTATTAACGCTGAACTCATATGCCATGTCCTGATTATCCATGTTGTAGGTCAGACCGCCCGGCGACAAATCCTCACATTTAAAATACACAATCGGATTAAGTTCTCCCGCCGCGAAACCTGTTTTTTCATAAGTGACATCAACTCCGTTCAAGTTGAAATTCATAGCGTCGCCGGGGTTTAAAACTATCTCGCCGGTCTCCACTATATGAACCGCCGTGCCGGCAGGAATACTCGACGAATCGTATGGATTGTATGTCGTAAGAGGAACCGTTTCGTCCTGGGCGCTGGCGACTACCACCGTAAACCCATTTAGGTTTACATTCTGGGCATTCGCGTAAGGTAATTTAATAATATACGTATCATTCACTACCGCCGGATCGGTGTCAATGGGCGTTTGCGAAGACAGCCTTAGTTTTTGATACGATTTGGTTATTTCAATATCATTCACCGCAAAGGTCTGGTTTATTCTAAAACTTCGGCTGTCGTCCCGTTCAAATACCGGTGGCTCGTCAGTCCTAAAGCCCGAAAAGGTATACCGTCCGGCATAGGTTATATCCATTTCCGTACCCAGTTGATTAGTCATTTGTCGGATTTGCGCCGCGATCGCCTGTCTGTCAACAGCTTCCAAGGTACCGTTGGCAGCCTGCACACACCTATCCTTTATGGATTTCATGATATTAACGACATTAGTATACGCACTTTCGGTAACATCCATCCATGCCATTCCTTGGGAAGCGTTACGTTGATATTGGGTCGTATCTGACACGGACGACCGAAATTTCAAGGCGCGAGCGGCAGTTATAGGATCATCGGACGGAACCTGGATTTTTTTGGCAGTGGAAATTTGTTCATATAAATTATCCACATACTTCATATTCCGACCGATGTTAAGCAACATTGTATTTGCCATCATCATATTGGTAATGCGCGTTTTAATTCCCTCCTTATGC
>JAISRJ010000230.1 GCA_031273705.1 Clostridiales bacterium | reverse complement strand
TTCGCATTTGTTTTTAGAATTGCCAAACCGGCTGGCCATAACTTATTAATTTGCTTTATACAATAATATACAATTTTGGAATCAAAACTTATCCATTCGTGATTGAATAGTCTTGGCGGAACGAGGTATAATATATTTAAGCCTTGCTAGGGCGTGTCAAAAGCGGACGCGTGTCGAAAAGCATACACATCCTAAACAAATAGGCTAAAATTACTGGGAGGTTACATATGACTAAATATATGACCCGAAGATTAGCGATACTCTTAGCCGTTATTTGTCTTATTCAGGCTAACGTTTATGGCGCGACCACTTACAATGAAACCATTACCCCAAATTCTTTAACCTTAGAATGGGTAGATGGCAGTAAAGAACCAATTAAGTTGGATACTTTTCGTATCAGAGGCTATAACGTTGCGCAGCTGCGTACATTAGTAGAAGCCTGCGGCGGATCGGTTATTGAGATTTCGGACAAAAGCTATCAAATTGTCAAGTCCAACACCGCCAATATTAATTTTTCACCTATTTCTTTTACAGGAATCACAGATGTTCGCGTACAATATAATTCTACATCCATTCGCAACTCGTCCGGAGTGCTTGTAAGCCCATCTCAACCGGGTTGGGTGCTGCTGGTAGATTATGGTTACAACTGGGGTAGTCTGAGAGACATTTTGGATTCGCTGGAGCTTGAAATTACAACATACACCGACGATCCCGATCAGGCTAAAACGACAGTGCGTATTTCTCCTAAGTCGGGAACGGTTTCCATCAGTCCGACGGTAACTCCCACTCCAGCGTCAACTTTATATGATCTCGAAAGCAAAGAACCTTCAAAAGTTCTTTCCGAGATTGAGGATTATTTAAGCGACGCTTATTCTTCGCTCAACAGCGCCGGCAGATATACCATTTACGGAAGAACCAAAAAAGAAGTAACATTCAAACACGATTATTTAACATGGGTCGGCAGCGCCGGTGATCCAATACAGAAGTTTAACACTAATTCAATAATACCGGAGAATACCTATGTGGAATACACCTATATCGGCAGCGTGGCGACGCCTACACCGAACGCGACAAAATATGATTTAGGAGCCAAGTCGGTTGTAACCGTAGCCGGTGAAATAAAGACCTATTTAGATGGCGTTGCGACAAAGACTGACAGTTCTGGCAGACCTGTCGTATATGGCACTACGAAGAACAACACAGTCTTTACGCACGACTATAGGGTATGGATTGGCAGTAACGGCTCGCCGTTAACCCAATTTGATACGGGTAAGGTTGTTCCAAAGGGCGACTATGTGGAATATACCTATATAGGTAATGAAAAGGCCACTCCTACACCTGTGTCTCCGGTTATATATATGAACCTTAATAAACACGATCAAAAGAACATCGTCGAGGTGCCGCAAATAGAAAACATCAACAATTCCGATATTGTTAGGGATATAAACAGCAGGATTGTAAAATTCGCGGATGGGTACAATCACTCAAAGTTTAATGGCGATACCGACTATATTGAGATTAAGGCGTATCCGTTAAAAAACAGTCAGTATGTTTCTATAGTCATGACACGCGCGGAGTTCCCCGAAAGTTATGAGGGAGACACCGAAATAGTAAGTTTTGTATATGATTATATAAATGATAAAGAATATACATTAGCTAACGCGTTGGACGACGACGATATAGATGATGATTATCTCGAGCCGAATTTGAACAGTGTTGTCTCGGATTCGCTGGATAACGTCAAGGTGGTTGCCTTCTTCGCCTATTCCGGCACCGACAACGTGTATTTCTATAGATTGGAATATGATGTTTCACCTGTCGAATATGGCATAGCAATGCGGCGTCATGGCGGAAAATATGCTATTTATAATAACGAAGAATTGCCTATCCAGACATACTACGCGGATATGATGATAAAAAATTCATCGTCGCCGCTGTTCTGGGAGACAAACTCGTAATAGGCGCTTTAATTTGGTTGTGAACACTCTCACGAGCGGTTTTATAAAATAAGCGAAAGGGCTGTATCAGAGCGATTCCAAAAAATCGTTTTGATACAGCCCTCTTTCATTTATTCTTCTTCGCTTCTGTCTCTGTTCCTATGCTTATTTACTTTTGCCCGGCGCTTGCGTTTAGCATGAGATGGCGGCGATAATTTGGCCTTCGCCATTCTTGCCATGAAGAAAAAGATCAATCCGCCGATAACCAAAATAGCGCTAATCAACTGAGATACCGGAATGCCCGTATTAAATAACATCAATTGATCGGTTCGTATTCCCTCTATAAAAAACCTTCCAAACCCATATCCCACTAAATATAAAATAATGACTTCGCCATCCAGCTTCTTATGCTTCCTAAACAGCACCAAGAAACACAGAACCAGTAAATTCCAAAGCGACTCATACAGAAACGCGGGCACAACTTGAATATATTGCGTACCGTTCACAATAATCGCGTTATCCATTACGGATTGCGGTATTACGTTTACCTGATCCGCAATATACCGCATAGCCGGCAGCGAGTTCGTAAAGCCTCCGAAAACCTCTCGATTAAAAAAGTTCCCCCATCTGCCTATAGCCTGCCCTAATACAAGGCCGGGCGCGCATACGTCCGCGAATGCCCAAAAATCTAGGTTTCTTACGCGAGTGTAAACAATCGCCGTGGCAAACGCGGCTATAACACCCCCATATATGGCAAGGCCACCCTCGCGAATAGCGAAAACTCTAATCCAGTCGTCCTTATATGAATCCCACGAAAAAATAACATAATAAATCCGCGCGCCTATCAAACTGAAGATCAAAACATAAAAAAGAAAATCCGTATAAAGCTCAGGTTTCTGCCCAACGCGTTTCGCTTCGCGTATCGCCCATAGCGTGCCACCAATTACCCCTAGCACAATACAAACGCCATACCAGTAAATATTCAAAGGACCGATACTAAAAGCTATTTTAGGTAAAACAGATATTTCTATTCCTAAATTAGGAAATACAACTTCCGGTACGTCCATAAACTTCCCCCATCAGATTGGTTCAATGACTGACAGAGCGGGATCTATAAAATGTTCGTTCAACCGCCGCTGCGCGTCTGCCAGAGTAAGATTTTGAAAAGCGTTTACATATTGTACAAAATTCATGTTTCGGGTAAATAATTCGGCTTGGGAATTGCAGATTTGATCCAAATAATTACTGGCACGGACTAATCTGCCCAAATGCTTGCGCCTTATAGATTCAAAACGCCGCGGGTTAATACCATCTTTGCGCAGACGTTCAATCTCATTTATTATAAGGTTGCTAACTGCGCGAGGCGACCGGGAGTATCCGGCAAATATACTCTGCCCATAGAACGAACCGGAGATATAATCTATTCCAAAAGTGCTGTCGATGAGCGTTTCGTGAAACATAAACGCGTGTAATTCCGAACTGTCTCCGGCTATTATATCCGGCAAGATCTTTCCGATTGCCATCAGAAATCCTGGATCATTTCGCTCACGCTCCACAAAGCCTAATTCAAAAATAGAGGTAGCCAACGGCATTTTATGAGAAATATATCGCTCATGAATCCCGTAGGATTCCGAAAAAGATATCTGAGGGATATAAGATTCCCTCGGAATCAAATATCTTTCCGCCAGTTCGGAAACATAGTAAGGGTCCAATTCGCCAACGCAGATGAGAGCCATATTCGCCGGTGTGTAATATGTGTTATAACACGCGTAAAGCATATCTTTAGTGATGCCGTAGATAGAATCCACACTTCCCGCGATGCTTTCCGCCAGGGGATGCTCTTTACCGTACATGGCGACGTTTAGATTTTGATACACCCGCCATTGAGGGGTATCGTCATACATATTAATTTCCTGAGCGATAATACCCTTTTCCTTTTCGACATTTTCATCGGTAAAATATGGGTTTTGACAGAATCGAGTAAGAAGCTTTAGATTCTCCTCAAAATTATCGATACAGTTAAAATAGTAGGATGTCTGATTAAATGTTGTAAAGGCGTTCACGTTAGCGCCCAAGGCGGAGAATTGATCGAACAGCGACTTTTCTGTGTCCTCAAACAACTTATGTTCTAAAAAATGGGCGATTCCACTGGGTAAATCGACAATCGCGCCGTTTATAGGCAAAGGAGACCTATCGGCAGCCCCATATTTCACAGTCAGCATAGCCTGCTTTTCCACATATCTCGCTTTAGGAATTATATAACATACCACCCCGGATGACAACCTGTTAATAAACAGGGTTTCTTCCAAAATTTCGGAATAGATTTTTTCCATCAGTTCTCTCCCGCACTTATTTTAATGTAAAAACTGTATCCAGATACATCGGCACTCTTCGCGCGTCCTCCGGTGTCAGCGCGGATATCCGCCGTAACACGTCGTCCGGGGTATTCATGTCGCCCAACATGTATTGGGTTGTATAAAATTCCAGCAGCGCGGAGTGATAATCCTGCAAACTGATAAATCTTTTTATCAAGCCGGCTTTCGCGCTTTCAAACTCTTCTCTGGTAAACCTTCCATCGTAAATATCGTGCGCGACTTGGTTGGTTAGTTCCGCCACTTTATCAAAATTTTCGTGCGCGACTCCGGATTGAACAAGTATAATCGACTTCATTCTATAATAAACGGAATTTATATAATAGCATAAACTTTCCTGTTCGCGTATTCGCGTAAATAGCTTGCTGGCGCCCGCCCCGCCAAACAACTCGTTAAACAGCAGCAGTGAGAAAAAATCATCGCTTGCCGGGTTAGCGTTACAGCGAAAGCCCATACATATTTTACCTTGAGTACTGTCAAAATTTTCGCTGTATATTTTATAATCTTGTTCTGAATAAACCACACTCGCCGGAGGGATGAACTTATCGTTCACGGTCTTACTCAAATCAGATAAATTAGAATCGAAGTACTGTCTAATCTCAGTTTCCGAATGAGTATCACATATGCAAAAAACATCCAGCGACGCGGTTTGAAGTACAGAATTGTAATGCGCCAAGAGATTATTCGGGTTTAAACGGCGCAAATCCTCCAAATAGCCGTCCGCGTAAATTCCAAACAGTTCATTCTCGCACATCCGCTCTATACAGCGCAAACGACTATACTCGCCTTTGTTGTTAATCCTGCCTGTTATTCCGCTGCTGGTTTGAAACAATCCGTTACTTGTATAGACAGGACTAAAACCGTTATTTACAATAAGAGGATTACACATTATTTCGTTTATCAGCTCACAGCCTTGTAAAAAGAGCTGTTCCAATCCCTCAAAATAGAATTGAATGATCTGCTGCTCGCCTTTTTTTACAATCTGGCAATCAAAAATCGCGCCGTATAAATTCTCTAAAACACTTTCCAATTGTGTAGTCGCCGGATATTTTGCGCAGCCTTGCCCCAAAATCTGGCTTATGACCGCGTTCGCGGTGGCGGTCTCTTTATTTAACGGCTGACGCAACAGAGCGCAGCAAACGGCAGTTTTGAATTTTTGATGGGGGATAACGTAAATCACAGAAAACCTCCTATTTGCATGTGGGGGATTGGTTTGATAAAATGTATTAAAAAGAATCAGAACGCGGAAAGCGGGGATTATCTTGAACGAAAAAAACAATATTCCAGTTAATGATAATTTAGATAATGATTACTTCATTAATAAAATAACAGAAATTACCACGCGGCGTCAAGACGCGTTGCATAGACCGCTATATGCCACGGTAAGGACTTTCGGTTGCCAAATGAACGCCCATGATTCCGAAAAGTTAGAGACTATGTTGCTACGGATGGGGTATGAACTTTCAAATGACGAGACGGCGGATGTGATTCTATATAACACCTGCTGTGTTCGTGAAAACGCGGAAAATAGAATATACGGACATTTGGGATATATGAAGAATCTTAAAACTAAAACCCCCGACATTAAAGTGATAGTCTGCGGCTGTATGGCGCAGCAGTCTAATATCGCGGAACAGATAAAAAAACATTACGGATTTGTGGATCTATTGTTTGGCACATTTAATATCAATCGATTTCCCTCATTATTTTACTCTCATTTGACGACCGGGAAACAAATAATAGATATTTCGGAAAATAATACGGAAAATGATTCTCTGGTAAAGATACGTCGTCACTTTGCGAAAAAAGCCGACATTAATATTATG
>JAISRJ010000181.1 GCA_031273705.1 Clostridiales bacterium | reverse complement strand
TATAATATCCAGAACATCTATTTCAACGCCGTTTGCGGCATTAGCATGGTCCAATCTTATTCTAAAAGATAGTTTATTGGTGGGCAGTTGATTAAACTTACGGTCGGTTTCATTGTATTCCATAGGAATATCAAACCGCAGACACATTTTGTTATCCGGAGAGCCGGGCGGATTATCCGTTCCGGTTCCACCCATTCTAATTTCGTCTATATATGTTGTTAGGTCGTTATCATACACAAATTTGGGGTCGTTGGCGGTTACATCATTGTTGGCGAAGGGAATTATATGAAAAGAATCCATAAGCACGCCTGTCATAACTTTAAGGTATGTGTCGGGTTCGGACGGGGCTTCCAATTTAAAATTATAGATTCTGCCGTGCTTCATATGGTCGCTGACAAGATAAAATCGTCCGTCCAATCTATTCCATAAAAAGTGATAATAAACGTTATCATATATGATTGAAAAGCCCGTGTCTTCCTTAATATTAAATAACGGAGTAACTCCGCCTTCCAGCGGTTTGACTTCATAATATGGGTCCCCGACATTATACTTTGCCAAAAATTCGGCGACAGTCACATATCCTTTAGACTCCATATCCGTATACACATATAGGGCGGAACCGGATACCTGATAGCCGGATCCGTTCCATAATAATGTGTTTAATCTAACTTCGGCGGTTGTGTTTGTTCTGTCAATGGTAAATTCTATTTTTTTGTCGTTATCCGCATAATAACTCAGTCGGTAAGTGCCATGAAGTTCTCTCATAGGCCACGAAAGGAATATTTGTTCATCTTCCCTGCCGGTAGGTACTATTTGCGGGATAGCGCTGCTCGAACCCGGAATCATCGTTCGTGAAAAACTAGAATCCGCCGCCAAGTCCCCGTTCGCTCCGCGCGCGGCGTCAGGCGCGAACAACACGACCGCGAGCGGAATCAGCAATACGGCAATACTCTTTCTCAGCTTCATAAAAAGACCCCTCGTCGATAATCTAAATTTAGGTTACCCCGTAAAAATTCGCATAAACAATCAAATATTACCTGTAGCGGTTTCGACGCGAAAAAGGCGGCGTCGCGAAAAAAACTCGCGACGCCGCCTTTTTAAGCCCTTTTCGCCTATAACAGCGGGGGTATGTCACACACTATCCGTGTGAAAATGTATTTTCCTGCGCAATCCTTTTTTTGTATATTTGTTCGCCTATATCTGCGCCGCCGAGAATGCCGATGGCATCGGCGCGGCAATGCCGGCAATGACGGAAAACGCTTATGTACTCTTCAGCCCGCGACCGAGCGTCGTCTATCTCTATACAGGAAGGAACGTCGCACCACGCCAATTTATGCCGCGGAATAAGTGGTATGATATTGTACAGTGAAGCGCCCGCCTCACTAACTGTCCGCGCTATATCTGCTATGTGATCGCCGTTTATTTCCGGCACCAGAACGGTATTTACCTTAACAATCAAGCCTGCCCGCGCAACCTGTCTAATCCCCTTTATCTGATTAGCAATCAGAAGCTTAGCCGCTTCCTTACCCTTTATTACCCGCCCATGGTAGACAATTCTATCGCAAAGATCTGTCAGTGTTTCCGGATAAATATCATTAACGGTGACCGTCAGAGTATCAATACCAACGTCAATCAATTCTTTCGCTTTCTCCGGCAACAGCAATCCGTTTGTGCTCATACATTTGAGTAAGTGGGAGAATGCCTTGCCCACCAAACGAAAGGTCTCCAACGCGTATGGGGTCGCCAGCGTATCACCCGGCCCCGCGATACCCACTACTGTAAGGTCCGAGCTGAGAGCGATCGATTTACGCACCACTTCCAAAGCTTCCCGAGGTGTGATAATCCCAGCCGTCACACCGGGACACTGTTCTGTAGAATTGATTGATCGCTCACAGAACTTACAGGCTATGTTGCAGCCGGGGCTGACGGGCAAATGAATTCTGCCTTTATTATTTGGCTTTCCAAGCGCAAAGCAGGGATGTACGCCCGCTATTTCTTTTATAAGCGCGCTCATTTTCTCACTCCTTATTCAACAAACGCTCCGAGACAATTTGACTTAATATCTCATCTACCATACCGACCGTTTCAAACACGCGCATTCCATTGCCGATCAAATAGGCGGCGGCGGGGTATCCGATTTTCCCAACCACAACCGCCTTGCAATCGGCTATAGTCCGCCACACGGCGTCAAAAGAGTGTTCCCCATGCGTGAAATTATTGCAGGCCGGAGGCGCGTCTCTTGCCTCCAGATAGCGATATGACGTATCGCCAATAGCGACAATATGAAACCGCTCCACATGCCCAAAATGCTGATGAACGGTTTTTCCGTCAGTGGTAGCCACCGCGATTAACTGTTCCGCCGCGCTCATATTTTATAGCCTACATCCATCATGCCGTATTCTAAAAGCAATTCCTCCAGACGTTCCGACTCGATGGGCGTTGGAATCACAAATCTTTCGTTTGTCTCTATGGCGTCGGCAAGCTCGCGGTATTCTCTTGCCTGTTCTGAATCCGGCTGGTATTCGATCACGGTCTTGCGGTTTAGTTCCGCGTGCTGTACCACATTATTGCGCGGAATAAAATAGACCAGATGTGTGCCCAGCTCCTCAGAAAACGCCCGCAGTAAAGATTGTTCATTGTCCACATTGCGGCTGTTGCAGATAATACCGCCCAAGCGCACCACGCCCCTGGCGGCGTATCTCTTAATTCCCTTACAGATATTGTTGGCGGCGTAAAGCGCCATCATCTCTCCGCTTGCCACAATATAAATTTCTTTTGCCTTGCCTTCGCGGATTGGCATAGCAAAACCCCCGCACACCACATCGCCTAAAACGTCGTAGAACACATAATCCAGATCCTCCGTATACGCGCCCAGGGATTCCATCATATCAATCGAGGTAATGATGCCGCGACCGGCACAGCCCACACCCGGTTCAGGTCCGCCCGATTCCACACAGCGGATACCCATAAAGCCTAGCTTTTGCAGCGCGTTTAATGTTACTCCGCTTCTGTTGTCCCGCACTGTATCCAACACCGTTTTTTGGTGTAGTCCGCCCAAAAGCAGACGGGTAGAATCGGCTTTTGGGTCGCAGCCCAGCACCAACACTTGCTTGCCCCGCTCTGCCAGCCCCGCCGTTAAATTTTGCGTGGTAGTGGATTTTCCGATGCCGCCCTTGCCGTAAATGGCAATTTGCCGCAATTTCTTCGCCATTAATTCAACTCCTTTCACATATATTTACTATATAGCATATTCCGGTTGGGGAGCGGCGCTTGCCAAATGCAATTTTTCAAGAATATCCCGACGGATAGATAGAAACTCAGTGCCGCCGCGATGCCGGGGATGCGGCAACTTAACCTCAATAATCTCCTTGATTTCGCCGGGGCGCGGAGTCATAATCACAATGCGGTCAGAAAGATAAATCGCTTCATCTACGTCATGAGTAACCAAAAGCATGGTTGTTTTATTTGTTTTCCATAACTCCAGCAACTTATCCTGAATATCGGCGCGTGTGAATGAATCCAAGGCACCCATTGGTTCATCCAACAGCAGCACCGCGGGGTTGTTGATCAGCGCCCGAGCGATTGCGACCCTTTGCGCCATACCACCGGATATTTGATGAGGAAAGGATTTTTCAAAGCCTTTTAATCCGATCAGCTCCACATACCGCGCGACTTCCGCCTTGTTGTCCTTATAAACGCCTCGCGCCTTTAACCCGGAAGCGATATTTTTTTCTACTGTCAGCCAGGGGAATAGACTGCCTTGCTGGAATACATAGCCTCTTTGAGGCGCGGGGTCTTTAATTTTTTCACCGTTAAGAATCAATTCGCCTGATTCTGGGACGTCCAGACCGGCTATCAAGCGCAACAGCGTAGTTTTGCCGCAGCCGGAAGAACCTATAACGGAAAGAAACTCCCCTCGCCGCACTGAAAGGCTAATATCTCTCAGGGCTTCCACCGTTTTATCCTCATCGTCAATATACGTTCTGCTTACAGCGTTAATTTTCAAAACCACAGAATCGGTATCGTGTAAAACTTGCTCGCTCACGACTTCACCAACCCTTTCTGCCAGCGCAAAACGCGACTTTCCACAAAACCGACGGCACGCAAGATCAACGAGAAAAGAATTGCCATGATGAAAATAGCGGCAAACACCTTATAATAAGCCGACCACACCTTAGAGGCGTTGATATAATATCCCAAGCCGCCCGGCTGCCCCATCATCTCGACCATTACAAGCGTTGTGAAAGTGAAGCCGTTCGCGATAGAAATACCTGTAAAAATCTGCGGCATAGCATGAGGGATTGCTACGCGAAAAACCAGATAGGGAGTCTTGGCGCCCAGCGTTTTGGCTACCTCAAAATGCACTTTGGGGGTGCTTTGAATCCCTTGCGCCGTAAGCGACGCGATAGTGAACCATTGACAGATAGTAATTAAAAATATAGCCGCCGAAAATGGAGTGGGGAAAAGGGTAAGCGCAAACGGCATCCAGGCAACAGCCGGAATCACGCCGGATATTTTCAAAACTGGGTTTACCCAGTAATAAACCTTTGGAAACCATCCGATTAAAATGCCCGTAAGCACTCCCGCCGTAACTCCGAAAACAAACCCGTATGAAAATAAACGCAGCGAATAGAGTATCTGCTGCAAAATATATCCGGGTTCCATCAGAAAGGGTTCTAAAATTCTGGCGGGACCGGGGAAAAACGGCTGCGGTAAAAGCAAAAGCTTTGTGCCGAGCACTTCCCATAATCCCAAAACTAAGCCGATAGCAAACCGGAACGGCATACGCCTCTCAAATTTTTTGCGGCGGTCAGCGTCGGAAAACGAAAAGACGGCAATCGCTGTATATAGCAAAATCACTCCGCTTAATGCCAGTACATAAAGGTCGTTTATATCAATACTAAGCGACTTGCCGATTTGATACGGTTCAATCTGTACGTTAGCGATTTGTGGAAACAATCGGTTTACGGCAATCGCCGCGATAAAACCCAGCACCGTAAACAGCGATAATAACGCGTATCGAACATAAGAAATTTTGGGAAAAGCCCCCCGCCCCGGAATATCCCGGGACAGGGAGTTCGGATTTATGGCTTCCGGTTTTAAATTTTCCGGGAGACTTGATACATTGCTCATTTTTCTTCCTCCATAGTGGCGGAGATTATTTGCCAAGTTCTAAATCTACTTTAAAATAAGCGGTCTTAACAAAGTCCTCGGGAGCGGTTTTCAAATAGCCGATGTTGTACAGCTCCGTGGCGAAATAAGCCACATCCGCTCCTACATCCTGCGTATTTGCGGCGTGAGCGCCGGCGGAAGGATAAGCGTAGCTCTTAACCAATTCCGCTGCCAGCGCCTTATCCTCAATGTCGGAATACTTCTTATCTGAGATGATATTTACCGCTTCGTCCGGATTTTCCGCAATCCATTCCTGCGCCTTGTGATAGGCGCGCAGCAGAGCCGATACCCTTTCAGGGTTTTCCTCAATGACCTTGTTGGAAGCATACAGGAAGCAGCAGTATTTACCAGCGAACGTGGGATCGGTTGAAAGATCAAACAGCACCTCATATTCGTCCGCGTGCTCGCCGGAAGTATAGACCGATCCAAGCGGATCCCACAAAGCGGCGACGTCAACGTCGTCATTCTTTAGCGCTTCAATTTCTAGGTTGCCGTCACTGTAGACGACGAATTCAACCTCATTATCTGACGCCTGTGCGGAGATGCCCGCCTTTTCAACCCAAACGCTGGCAACCTGATGCGGCGTGCCGCCAATTTCATCTACGGCGATTCTCTTTCCTCTCAAGTCCTCGGCGGTTTTAATAGGAGAGCCTTTTTTTACAATAAACTTAATGCAGCCATTGTGCAGACCGTCAACCACGCTTACATTCACGCCTTCCTCAATGGAGGGGAAAAACTGAAAGTCGCCGTTGACCATGGGAATAGTGCCATTGTTCAAGCCGATTTTTCTAGTTTCGGCATCCGCGGAAATTAGGTTGACATCAAAGCCTTCCTCCGCAAAAAAGCCTTGGTCGTAAGCAATGTATATGGGTGCGCCGCAAAGCGCGCCATCCTTGCCGGGAATGTCGATTTTACCGAATTTGAATTCGGCGCTGGCGGGCGCGCTGGCGCAAGCCGCCAGTCCAACCACCGATATGAGCGCGAAAAGCGCTGTGAATACACGGACAAAAGTTTTCCAATTTTTCATGATCAATATCTCCTTTAAATAGGCACCGCCAGGCGGTGCCGGGTTTTATGGATAAAGAATCATCCGATTGCTTTTTGGAAGGCCTGCTCTAAGTCGTTGATCAAATCAGCCTGGTCTTCCAGCCCCGCCGAGATACGGATGAGATTCTCCGGAATGTCGGCGTTCGCTTTTTCGCCGGCCTCCAGCTCACCATGTGTAGTTTGGGGGGAATTGACAATAAGAGAACGCGCGTCGCCGATATTAACGTGATAATGAAACAACTCGACAGAATCCAAG
>JAISRJ010000161.1 GCA_031273705.1 Clostridiales bacterium | reverse complement strand
TCTCCTCACCGTCCAGCAATACGGTGCCCGATATTTTCACAGTCGGTATATCGTTCATTCGGTTAAGCGTTTTTAGAAATGTGGATTTGCCGCAGCCGGACGGACCGATAAGAGCGGTAATTTTATTGGAGAGTATGTCAAGATTAATTCCGCGCAGGGCGTGCGTTTCTCCGTAATGCAGATGCAGATTCTCGGTTGTAATTTTGAATTTCACTTCGCGCCCCCATTCAGCCGTTTCTTAATTGTCTTAATAGTGAGGTTTAGTAGGATTACGATAACGAGCAAGATAGCGGCGATAGCAAAACCAATTTCATTTTCGCCCCGTGAATAGGCATAACGATACAGTTCCACCGATAGGGTGGAACCCGACCCCATAATCTGCTGAAAAAAATTTCCCTTTGGCATATACATCGCGCTTCCGCCCGCGACGAGTATCAGAGCCGCCGATTCCCCCACAATTCGACCGACAGATAAGATAACGGCGGTTATAATCCCGCCCGACGCGCTGGGGATCAGAATCGTCCGAATCATGTACCATTTTGTCGCGCCCAATCCGGCCGCGCCTTCACGGTAGGATACCGGCACGGCTTTAAGCGCTTCCTGTGTAGTGCGGATTATAATGGGCAGCACCATTAGCGTAAGTGTAAACGCCCCGGATATAAGCGACACCTTCAGCCCTAAAAACATACAAAAAAATACATAGCCAAACACGCCGAATATGATGGACGGCACGCCCGAAAGCGTTTCGGTGGTAAACTCTATAAGGCGAATCAAACGGCTGCTCTTCGCGTATTCGTTGATGTAAATGGCGCCGCCCACCCCTACCGGTACGGCGACCAGCAGCGACAGAAATATTATGTACACAGTGTTGATGATGGCGGGCAGTATGCCGACCGTATTATTTATCGGGTTTGGCGCGGTAGTCAAGAATGAAAGCGTAACGCCGCGAACGCCTTTAAAAAGGATATATCCGATAAAGTAAACCACCATCGCTGAAACGGATATAGTAAACGAGACGATAATTATGTACAACGCCGCGTCCGCCGGGCGTTTTCGTTTGCCGGTTATACTGTTCACCGCTTCGCACCGCCATTTTTAAGCGCGAAACTTAAAAAAACGTTGATTATCATAATAAACGCGAACAGCACCAATCCGATACCGTATAACGCTTCGCGGTGCAAGCCGGACGAATATGCCCACTCCATCGAAACGCCGACTGTAAGAAGTCGAGCGGGCTTCAGCAGTTCCGGCATGATAGGCGCGTTTCCCGCAACCATCATTATTGCCATAGTCTCCCCAATGGCGCGTCCTACGCCAAGCACAATACCCGACACAATCCCGCTTTTGCCCGCGGGCAGAATAACCTTCACAATGCTCTGCATTTTGGAAGAACCCAGCGCTAACGAAATGTCGTTGTATTCCTTGGGCACGGCATTTATAGAGGATACCGAAACACTGATAATCGTCGGCAAAATCATAATAACCAGAACAATCGACGCCGACGCCAGAGAACCGCTCATAGGCAGCCCAAGGGCGGTCTGAATCTTAAAGATAATCGGCGCGATCAATATCGCGCCCAAAAGTCCGTATACAACCGATGGGATTCCCGCCAGCAGTTCTATCAAAAACAGAATCGCGTTAGCGGTCCGTTCTTTCGCTATATGCGTCAGGTACACCGCCACACTGATAGCGACGGGAAGCGCGATTAAAATAGCCAGCCCCGTAGCCGTTATTGACGAGAGAATGAGGGGCAGTATTCCAAATTTGCCGCTTTCCGGATTCCAAATCTGACCCGCCAGAAATCTAGGCGCTCCTATTTTCGCTACGGCGGGCGCGCCGGAAGCAATCATATATATAGATATTAACACTACCGACGCCACAGCCGTCAGCCCGCATACAAGAAAAACGCAGTTCATCACGGCCTCAATCGGCGCCTTTGACCCGCGCGACCGCGTTATTGAGGTTTCCATGAGCAGCCCCTTAATCTATGGGAAGCAGCTTATTCGCGGCCACAATTTCCTGGCCCTCCGCGCTAAGCACAAAATCCACAAAACTTTGGGCGGCGGGTGAAAGTGTCGCGCCGGTTTTCGTAATCAAATAAAACTCACGCTTTAATGTGTAGCCGCCATCTTTTAGCGAGGCTTCGGAGCATTCAATCCCGTTATACGCGAGAATTTTGATATTAGCCTCGTCCGCGTCGGAGAAAGACATATAGCCGATAGCGTTCGCGTTTTGCGTCACGGCAGTCTGTATAGCGCCCGTACTGTCACAGGTTGTGGCGTTAGGTACGATACTTGTCTCCGGGTCATCCGCCTTTTCCAGCCCTACAATCTCGGCAAACGCGCTTCGCGTGCCGGAACTTGCCTCTCGCGTTACAACGGTAATCAGCGCGTCCTCTCCGCCTACCTCGCTCCAATTCTCGATTTTTCCTATGTATATGTCCCTTACCTGCTCTGTAGTCAAACCGTTTACTGCGTTTGCTTTATTTACGACCAGCGCTATGCCGTCTATGGCGTAGGCGACCGCGTCCAGACCGTCCTCTGTGCCGTCGGTTTTAAGCTCGCGGCTGGAGTGACCTATTTCATACAGCCCGCTGATAGTGTTCTTAATGCCGTCTCCAGATCCATTCATCTCGTAATTGACGCTAACCTCGCTGTTTTCGTCTTGATACTGATAAATCAACGCGGTCATAACCTTTTCAACTGATGTAGAACCGCCTGTTTTTACTGTACCGCTAAGAACCGCGGAGTCCGCCGGCGTAACGCCACCACTCAAATTTGTCGCCCCGCAGCCCGTTATACCTGCCGCCGCGAATACGAGCGACACCGCTATAGAGAATGCCTTTTTCATTGTAAGTCCTCCTTCAATATTTGTGACATATATATTGTAAAGGGTGGGAGAGCTTACAAAAAGACTTTATGAGTATAATTTGGGTAAAATCTGTGTAAAGTATCAAAGCCCGAATGGATAAATTGTCCATTCGGGCTTTTTGGATGACAAATGATTACGCTTGTGAGATTAAGTTCACTGTTCAGGCAGCTCTTCCGTGTTAACTGCGGTTACAACAGTGGCAAAACTGGCATCCTCATTTATAACAACGCGCAAGCTAGCCGGCTTGCCGGATACCTGTACCTTTTGGGGCAGTGTGGTAAACGATAATTCCACATCATGAATGCCGGTTGACAGACCGGACAGATCCAAAACAGCCTGCAAATCGTCGGGCTTTATTTCCTCAAGTACATCCAACGGTCCGCGCAGCGCCACATTAATCGGATCTTTCGGCATTTGCACCACCATTGTATTATCGTCGCGAATAGTAGAAATATTGCCGGTTGGAAATTTGATATTGCGCACCGATTCCGGCTCTACCACAACAGTGACCACAACATTAGAGACACTATCCGATTTAATAGTAACATTCGTATTGGAAAGATAATCCCAAATCTTATAATCCCAAGATTTATCAGAGCTTACACCGTTCAATTGCACCGGTGAGAGATCTATAGCGCTAATATCCGTAAGTTCATCCGCCGGACCAACCAAATCCACGGTTTCGGGCGAAACAATTACCTCGCTTACATAGTAACCCTGTTTTGGAGTGCCCCCCATACGCGCCTTTATCGGTACGGTCTTTACCGGATAAACCGGCACCGCGACATCAATACCGTAGATATTAAACGAAAACAAATCCGTTATGTCCTTATTTTCTGAATCGTATCCGCGCAGCTCCACATAGTCCTTCACCACTTCTTTCTCCGCGCCGGACACATCCACCTCGGCGCGGACAGTCTCCAATCTATCCAGCGTGGTTTTTGTACCGGATACAATTACGACAGAATCAAATTCCGGCTGCATCGCCTGAAAGCCGTCGGCGGCTTTGCCTTTTACGCTAACGACAATATCTCTCGACTCCGCGGCGCGTTTATCGATCATTATCTTAACGCTTTCCGGATCTTTACTTAAAACAGCGTAAGTCTGCGTCGGATATTCAAGATCTATTGGCAAAGAAATTGGATCCCCCAGCCAATTATTATATGACTCGTCGATCTTGGACAGATCATATGTCGCCCTTATAATCGGGGTTTGATTATATATTTTGCTCATGTCACTGCGTTTGCATTGGACATTAAGCTTAACATTCTGCGTTTTATCGGTACTTAGCAAAATAAAATTGTTTTTGTCCAGCGCTTCTATATTAGCCGCTTCAATTTGCTTGCTAATAATTCGCTTTTGCAATGGATCTTCAATATTCAGCACCACAAACCACAACAGTACGGCAGCCATAAGAGCCGCCAGCTTCCAAATAAAATCTTTAAATATATAATCACTCAGAAATTTTATCATTTTTCTTCCTCCTTAACCTTAATATTAAGGAGCGTTTTTCAGGCTCTTCATTACGAATAAGCATTTCACGGACTTGCTTTTCATGTAATTTTCTGAACAGATTGCCGTTGGACGCAATGGAAATATTGCCCGTTTCTTCGGAGACAATTACGACAACCGAATCCGATACCTCGCTTACTCCAACCGCGGCTCGATGTCTGGTGCCAAGTTCCTTACCTATTTCGACATCAGTAAGCGGAAGCATACAAGCGGCGGCGGCTATTCGGTCGCCTTTAATAAGTACGGCGCCGTCATGTAACGGAGTGTTTTTTTCAAAGGTATTTATAAGCAGTTGACTGGTTATTTTAGCGTCTATAGGTATACCGGTCTGAATAATCTCACTTAGCGAGACAGTCTGCTCTATTACAATTAACGCGCCGGTCTTAACTTCGCTCATCGCCTTCGCCGCTTTTGCTATCGCGTCGGCGGAACTGCGGGACAAATTCGCGTTTACCTTTTCTTCGCCTTTAAAAAACCCAAAGTACTTACCCTTACCTAATTGTTCCAGGGCTTTGCGCAGCTCAGGTTGAAAGATAACGACGACCGCGATCAATCCGATGTTAAACGACATGCGCATAACCCACAATATAGTCACCAAGTTGAGTACATACGCGGCGGCATACACCAAAATAACCACCAAAAACCCTTTAAAGAGCGTCCAAGCGCGGGTAAGGCGTATCCACTGCATTATTTTATATATTCCGAAGGACGTAACCAATATGTCTATAATTATTGCCAGCCATTCCGGTATGTTTATAATGGTAGGAGTCCATCCTGATAAGATGTCCTGAATCCATTGCACTTAGATTCCCCTATTCCTCAACTTCCTCCCTAAGTCTCTCACCACGTGTCTGTGAGTATTTCGACAAAATGACTTTGGGAACAACTTTTACAAAATAATAATTATCTTCATCTTCAAATTCTACCCGCTCCGAACTCCCATAATCCAAAACAACGTCAAAAAATCGTATAACCTCGGCTATGGCGGCGGATAAAATAATAAAGAATATAGTGCTAAATATACTAATTTCCATTTCTGCTAAAACTTGTGCTATAATAAAGCTGATTACCGCCAGTAAAGCCCCCAGTCCAATGCCTATCTCTTTAGCATAATCTAAACTGATGCGAGATATTCCATGCACCGCCATTACGACCATAGCGAAAATAAACGCGGTAAATAACCATTCCCGCTGGGTAGTAAGAGAGTTAAGCAAAGTGGGCAGTATAGAGGATAGCGTTTCGGGCATATCCATAACATTTAGTCCGGCGCTGGTAGAAGATTCCATTACATCCGCCACTATAGGTATAAAATTCCACAAAAAAACCCCTATACCTATGGGTATCAAAGCTGTCACACTAACATACAGCCCCGCCAAGATAGGCACCAGATAAGGAATTTTAAAGTAAAACCCCGCTAATGTTAATAATATTAAAATACTTTCTTTTGGCGCGAGTCGCGCGTAAAAAAACAGCACACACAGCAAGCCCAAAAATATAATAGCGGCCAATTCCGTATAAGCGGAGATCTGTACGGCGATAAGGAGGATCATTATACTGTAAGTCAACGTAATAGGGAGAATAACGAACGAAACACCCAGTAACAAGATAACGGGCAATTGGAGCGGGGCTGTAAAAAACGGCTCAAACGCCTCGTTATAAAACCCTATTTTGCATATAGTATTATATATTATAATACCGACTACTAATCTGCCTAAAAAATTGAGCGGCGCTTCAAATTGCTTATACAACCGGATTGTTGCTTCTCGTATCCTCAACATCGACTCCATGATACAGACTTGACCCCTCCTCCACTTTTTTGGACTCGCGAGTTCGATCCAGGATATAGAGCATACGCATATAATTTTTTAGGCGGCGTTGACCTATAGCGTATTCGCGAGCCTCTCTGATAGTGCCGAGAACAGTGTAAATTGCCATTATAAACAAAAAAAATATAGCGGCGTCTATACCGGCTTGCCTATAATCCACCTCCAGCACTTTTACGCCCAGGGCGAAAATTTGATACATCCAATAAAGTAACAACATAATAATCCCCGCGATACCCGCGCAGAACCGCGTCCACATATTTTTTCTGTAGATATAGTCATGGCGGTAATATTCGTTATCTTTACGATCTCGTTCTCCATATTTCTGATCGTAGATCGCGAGTTTTGTCATAGTGATTATCCGCTTTTTATTAATGTACATTATCCTTGCCGCCTTTATTCATCCATATTGATATTCGCAAACCGTGCGTTTCCGTTAATGCCGTCCATTTCATATTTATTCCACGGATCCCACAGCAGCCACTCCGAAAGACCGGCGTCATACGCGCCTTGTATCTGCGCCCCGCGTTCGTCGCCGGCGTATTCCAAGTAACTGTTAAGCCACGAAGCCGTAAAATCCTGCAGCCAAGGCCGCACTATCGCGCGGTGTTCCCCATTCGGGATCTCGTCAAGCCGTTCGTTGGATAATTTCATCGACTTATAGATAGTATCATATGGAAGCAAATCAGGAATGTCAAGACCCATTGAACCGTTCGCGTAATGCGACGGATAAATCATAGGGCAGATAACATCCAAAAGCCGGGCAAGTTCCACATAATCTTGACCGACAATTTCGGCGTCGGTATCGCTGTTAATAATTGCTCCGTAAACATCGGCGGAGATTTTTGCTCCCATTGGTCCTAGTGTTTCCATTGCCTCCTTCGCGAATACAGTAATAATTTCGGTACGAGTCAGCCCGTTAGTTTTACCCATATCGGCATTTTCCAATTTTGACGAAGCGGCGAATCTCATATAGTCGAATTGAATCTCCTCGAAACCCAGCTCGACCGCTTCTTCAGCGAATTGCAGCACGTAATCGCGGGCTTTCGAGTTATAGGGGTTAAGCCAAGCCTCGTCATTGTTATCAAACCAAATTGATCCGTCAGGATTTTTTATGTATAGTTCAGGTTTAAAATTATATGTATTGTTATCTTTAAAGGCGACCATTCGGGCAATGGGATAAATGCCGTTTTCTTTTATTCTAATCAAGACTTCCTTTATGTCCGATATATCATTGACAGACACACCTAATTCATCCGCTGTCGGCATACCTTGGAAGGTAATAAACCCCGCCTCGGTGCGCACATCGATTACCATCGCGTTTACGCCGCTGCCGACACAAAAGTCAATATGTTTTTGCAAATATTTGTCGATTCCCGCATGAGTGCTGGTGACATAGATACCTTTTACCTTGCTGATTTTTTCTTTAAATATCTTAGGCGGCTCGATTATGTAATTAGAAAAATACATTATGTTCTTTGGCTGGGACGTTATGGAGGGCGCTTCGGGAGCTTTAACATACTCAAATACATCCAAAACGCCCTTACAACCGGTCACTGTCAGCAGTGTCAGGAGTGTACCCGCGCATAACAGCTTTTTTGAAAAACGCATTATCTTCTCCCCCAAGTAATACTTGTATTCCTATTATAACATAATATCTCATACCTGGGAAATATATGCGAGGGATAAATATATACACGTAAGCGGCTTATAAGATCTTTGGAAAAGTTGACGGGAGAACATTCTTGGAATATTATGATAAAGAATTATCACAGAGTGTTTGTGATAAAAATTTGAGGTGATTATATGTGCGGAATAGTAGGTTATATTGGAGTGGACAGGGCCGCGCCCATTCTTATCGACGGCTTGAAAAGGTTGGAATACCGAGGTTATGATTCGGCGGGCATAACGGTTTTTGGAACGGAAGTCCCATATCAAATGGAGACTATAAAATGCAAGGGACGCATCGCGATCCTGGAAGAAAAAATAGCTGAAAGGGCCTTGCCGGGCACCGTCGGTATTGGTCATACG
>JAISRJ010000118.1 GCA_031273705.1 Clostridiales bacterium | reverse complement strand
CCCATAATTGTAATAAATATCTGCTCTACTATAATGGGCAATGAAATCTTTATAAGTTCTGATAATCGTGCGCGAATTTCGATAAATCCCAAACCTGGTCGCCGCCTTTTAAATTTTCTTCTATTGTAGCACAGTTTAATGCTATAGAAAACAAATTCCCCTTCGACGTGTGAGCGGAGGGGAATTCTGACGTTATATTTTACCGGCGCTTCTGATTACCATATTCATTGACAAAAACAATTCACCCATTGTCATATAAGATTTTGGGTTAAACGTGTAGATTTGGTTAAAAGATTCAGAGGATTCATAACCCGACCGCCACTCGTTTATAAAATTTAACATTCCAATGTGCGCCGCTTTTAAAAGATCTTCTCGGTACTGTTCATCGGCAAGTTTTATATCTTCAAATGGCGTTTGCTCCAAAGTTTTATAATCGCCCACCGGCCTTCCGGTTTTAAGCTCATAAAGCCTTACCATAGCCGCCAGACCCTCCTGACGGGTTACAGGCGAGCTGACGACCAATAAATCGCTTTTTCTTAGCTCGCTTTCGTCGGCCGCATCCAATGCCGCTTGTAGCTGTATCTCACTTTTTTTCAAGGCAATCGCACAGATTAGTTGGTTTATTTGACTCTCTGAGACTATCGATTCAGGCAGCAACATATCCAAATCCGTAATCCGTACCTGCTTCGTAACGTAAGCCATAGCCCTGCGCAATACCGGATCCGAAATTCTACCGCCGTTATTAGGGGCGACGGCGGGAGCATCGGAAGCTATCGCCGCGTATGTCGCTATATGCTTCATCTTCGCGGACAGCGTGTTAGAATCCGCGGATTGAACATAATCCATCATATCCCAGCCATTAGTATCTATATCAAAAACATACGCTCCTATGTGCGAAGGATATTGAAACAACGGATAGTCCGGACGCAATTCGATAAGAATCGGCTTGATAGTATCCTTTAGCCGCGTTTTACCCATAGGCGTACTTAACATTATCTCTAACTTTTGCGGTTTTACAGCGTAATTTTGCTTATTACCCAACCTCGGCGCCTCCAAGGGTTCGCTCAAGCTGATTAACACATGGCTGTTAAGGCCAAAATCGTTAGTCGCCAGTCGTGTCTCGGTTCGGAGCGCGCCCGGCTCAAAAGTGACGGATAAATTACCCGCCGTTAGTTTTAGGCTAATCTTTCGCTCTTCAAACGCGGTCAAAATACTGTATGGCAAATCTAAAGTACGGCTTTTAACCGGCAAATAAAAATGTCTAGACAAGTCAACGGTATATACATATATCTTTTTTTGAATCAGTCGAGAAACGAATCGCTGATCCACTTGATTGTCATGGTTTCCGCGCCTGTCGATTTTATCGGTTCTAAATCGGAAAGTCAAATTCGAGGTTTCCTTATTATATATAATCTCATAGTCGCGATCGGGTAGCGGATACAACAGCGGATTATCTTCCCCATCGTACTCTGACTCCGAATGCGCCGTATAATAATGAACCACCGCGGACCATTCAGAATCATGCTGCCGAAAATACGGCGCATCCGTGCCAAGCGGCAGCGGAGGTACGATAATCTCTATGCTTTCTAAAAACTCCGAGCTTTCCGACAGTTGAATTGTATAGCTAAATTCTCTGTTTGTAATGCCATTTATTTTTGTCATTGTCAAAGTGGTCTTAGCCCGAATATAATATTGACGGTTTGGCGATAATTCTTTGAACATTACCATCATCATTTCGCCCAAACCCGGGTGCGGCAAATACTCTGCCCGCTCGGTATTGATAGTCGCCCCTTCTTGCGAAGCGACGATTTCCTCCGCCGACGTATCATTCTTTTCACGCATCCACTCCATAATCAGATACGTTTCCCCGACCGGCGTTAATTTCAAATCGTTTTCTCTATTATAAATGTTCACATGTTCCATATCCGCGACGCCCAACCCGTAAGGGGGTTTCGGCGGCGGAATATCATCCGTCTTTACATTAATAGGGTTTGACCACGCGGAAATTAATCTGTTATCGTCTTTGGTATCCGCGAACGTGGCCGCGAACGCGGTTGTATTATCAGCAATCGCGCGAATCCATATCTCATAATACATGTAAGGAAAAAGATCTGGTATCGTGCAATACATATATACTGTTCCATCTTCGGTTCGCAGACCGCCGTTTTCTATAATAGTCTCCCAAGGAATAAGGATGCCTTTATCTGGATTATCCAGATTCTCCGCGTACATAATCTCATACGTCAAATTGGGGGTGTATCGCCAGCGAATCGTTATATTTGTGTCTGTATGACCTGCTTCTTCCAAATTAGGTACTATCGGTACAATATTAATCGGAGGATAAACATCCTGCGTCGTAGCCAATAAATAGGTTGGATAAAAGGCGGTTTTCTTTTCTTCAAGCATAAAATAAGGTCGGAAATATATTAAATATGCTGTATTGCGCAGCAATGCGCCTGTTTTTGGGTAATCTTCCTGTGTAACCTCGAATTCCAACCTTGGGGCTTTACCTGTTGGCTGGATTGTCGTCCAATATTTGTCTGCGTCCGATGCCAGCAGTTTTTGCATGTACTTATCGTAACCGCCCGCGTCCAGGACCGTCTCATAGCTTACAGTGTGAATCTCATATTGCGTATTTAATTCATTTGTATCCGAGGAGGTTGGCAGATTAATTAATCTAATCGGCAGTGTGTCCGCGTCCACACCCAACGACGCTAACGCTCGCCTAATACTATCCTCGCCGCCACGATATTGCGTTTCATACAGTCGCAATATCCGGTTAGAATCCATCAGCTTTTCCGCGTCTTCTCCAAAGACAATATTCCCGGCAGCGTTTACACCTATCAGCGAATACCATGATTTATCATCATTATTATAAGCCTCATAATAAACGGTATCCCATTCCATGGTTATAGTATCTTGGGTTATCCACTCTATGCCCGACGCGTCAGTTTTTACGCGCAGAGGCGGTTTTGTCATCATAAGAGGATTTGTTGCAATCGCGCCCGACACCGTAATATAATGCGAAGCGACCGCCGGTTTGGATTTTTGTCCGCCCGGATCACGAACGGCCGCAATTTTAACATAATACACGGTGTTGTCTTTCAATGTCTGTCTGATAACGGCGCCATCCGGGGATTTAGTGTAATACTCCGTCAAATTCACTGAAAATGACGGATACATTTTGTTTTGTGAAGGATACGGTTTAAGAATCACATTATCGGCAGACGCGTTAACCGTGACTATAGCTTTATCGTTAAATAGTGGATTGTCAAAATTTCTAATGTCGTCTGTTACATAAATATCGTAGTAGACATTTCTGTCAACATACAAATTGCCGTAATCTTTATCAATAAAAGCCAGCTCTGCGTCATTGTAAGCCTCTCTTAAAAACGCCTGCCAAGTAACGTTCATCACCGGCGGGGTATTACCGTCGTCGGTCAGCTTTAAGATAGTAGGTTTATACGGTGTGAATTCATTGTAAGCCGGATCAAACCAAGCTATTTCAGAATACATCTCCACCGGCGAGTTATTGGATTCGCGATATTTTATAAGAATCTGATAGTAAGTTACTCTGTCAGGTCGTATCGCTTGCCAAAAATTTACGTTGCGTGCGGCGCTTCCGGATAAACTGCCGATTAATCGCTTGCTTAAAGACATTTTCGCGTCGTCCGCGCAGAAAATTTCAACACTTTCTATATTTTGTATTGAAGTTTGTATACTTTCCCACAATATTTTTACATAATTCTGCCCGTCAGGTAACACCGCAAGAGACGGACTTATATAAGCGTCGTTAGTTCTATATTCGTTAGTGCGCCAATTACGAAAATATAATTTGTACTCCACGCCGCCCACCGAAATGTACATGGGATCTTTTTGCTGTCGAACAACTTTATCGTCGATCATTGGTTCGACTTTTACGGCGTAAAATTTACCTATCTTCAAGTTATTGTCTTCGATCGTGTATTTCAGTTTTCCGCCATATCGAATCAAGTCCTTTGAATCGGCCGGAATATAACTAAATGGCGTGCCCGGGATCTCCATTATCTTTGAACCCGCGAGCGTGTAATAAATTCTATATCCGTTAAATATTTCCTTTCCATCCAATACAGGCGAATCCCAAGTCACTGTAAGTTTATTTCCTGATCCCTGCGCTTCAATGAAAATATCCGTAAGGTACGCGGCGGTTGATTCAGGCATACTATTATCCATCGGCGCGTCTTTTTTATAATCGGTGCCGTCGCTGTTTATATAAGTATGCACATGAGAAGGCGCAACCCGAAAAACATACATACTTCCGCGTTCAAGAGCCAGATCATGCGTAATGCTAATGTTTTGGCCGGTATTATTGTTAAGCGAGGGATCGTCTATAAGCAGCGCGGCTTGACCCGCCTTGGTGGCGTTGCGATAATATACTTTATAATTCGTGGCCCGTTCCGTATAGCTTGGGTTAAAAAGGGCAGGATTGGGTTCCATCTTTTCGGAAGCCACAGGGCGCGACCACGATAAATTTAACGTGTAATCTGTAGAACCCGACGGAATATTGGTTATATTTAAATCAGAAACAGGGTTCTGATAATTGCTCAACGCAATAACAGGCGGGAGATAAACAATAAATATCACTATTAACAGAATGGGTACAACGCGTCTCATGTCAGCCTCTTCCTACCTAATCTTGCGTTTATACTCGCGAGTATAGTATTAATAAAACCCAATTTTATTATCCATTTCACGCAAAATCTCAAGCAATTCCCCAACGGTCATACCTGTTCTATCCTCGGCAGGCAATATGCCTTTGGAAATAGGAACAGCCGTTCGCGTCCTATACGAATACAAGCTTTCCAATAAAACCAGCGCTTCTTCCCGACTGATGGGGTTACCCGTTTCGTAGTCAGACAACCGCAAATTCATATTTTGGGCAATCCACTCGAACGGCTCGGTATATCTGGGCGCACCCGCGATTCTTGCGATTGCGGCGGCCATAGCGTAACGCGATACCTGTGCGGATGTGTTAAAGGCTTCGCTTTTACCGAAAATATCGTCCAGATTATATCGCGCGGCCAATGAATTTTGAGCGCCTCCATTCAGGGTTTCTCTGACACCCGGAATATCCATCTTACGACCGCCAAAGACATAAGCGCCCGGCCGCTTTTCGGAAATACCTTTGTCG
>JAISRJ010000090.1 GCA_031273705.1 Clostridiales bacterium | reverse complement strand
CCGGATGCAGGCGTTTTTCTTATATAAAATAGCACAATTGGCCGTTTTAATGATTCGCAACACTTACTATATGTATTGTGTGCTCATGCTTTGATATTAAAATGTCAATGATTTAAATGTTTTTAGAATCTTGGCATGATTGTTAACATTCCTGGTTTGCCTAATTCCGCCCACCTCTAATCCCTTAAAGCATAGCTGTCAAGACAAGAGCGGGACTTCCTGTACCCACACAAAACGTTATAGAGCCATAAGAGTATCAAAACCGCCGGATATAGCCGATGGAGTAGGTGTCGTAGAGGGAGTCTTGCATGCCGTGGGTGTAGCGGAGGGAGAGGAGGTTGTTTTTGTGTTCGAATTGGAGGTGGTTGCGCCATTGGAGGGGGTGGTCGCCGTTGTTTTCGTAGCCGCGGAAACCGCTGAGGTCGCTCGACAGGCTGAACTTATGGAGGGTGACTGTAAGGCCTGCGCCGTATAAAAGTGCATCGTTTTGGCGGTGTACAATGTCGTTTGTCATCCAGCAATAGAAGCCTGTCATGGCCTGCATACGTAAAGCGTATTTTCCGCTCCGGCTTTTCAGTATGTCTTTGCCGGCGGTTAGGTCGACCCAGTAGGTGGCGGCGTCGGTGAAGCGGGCGTCGCATAAACGTCCGCCACTGGCTGTTTTCAGATTCAGGCTGAGCATGGCGTCTATCCATTTTTCGCTTTGTAGCAGTTGGTAGAAGGCGCTGATAACGACATCTCCGCTATAGGATACCTCCGGTGGACACTCCAATGCTACCGCCTTGCGTTCGTCGCGGGTTTCAGGGCTTAGTTTGTATTTTTCCACAGGGATGAAATGGACTTCCACCCCGGCACGTCCTTTTACGATGGGGAGCAGGGCGCGCAGGTATAAGTCTTTCGTCCGGTCTCCGGCGTAATGGTGGTATTCTCCGCGCACTTCCACTTCGTAGTGTACAGGCGATTTCCCCGAACGTAGCTCAGGAATGGGGAAGGCGTTCGGCCCGAAATAACGGGGCGAGTAGACAAGCAGGAGTGTTTTGTCGCGCCAACTGTCGTCGCCTTGAGCCCTTGTCCGGAGCGGCAGGCATACGGAGAGGCAAGCGGATAATACGAAAAGGAAATAAGCTATTTGTCTCATATTAAACCAAAGCAGATAAATTACGGTAGCAAAAGTAGATAATTCAATCCGATTTACTACATTTGCCCGTACGAATATTAATTTATAATAAGTATATCACATGAAGCATGCATTTCTTACCAAATCGTTTTTAGTGGCAACCGCTCTGCTGTTTGCTTGCAGTTTGTCGGCACGTAAACCCTTTAAAACATTAATTGTCACCGGACAAAACAATCACAACTGGCAAGTTAGCCATCTTGCTATAAAAAATATTTTGGAAAATTCAGGTTTATTCACTGTCAATGTGCTTATTTCGCCCGCTAAAGGAGAGGATATGTCGGAATTTGCGATTGATTTTGATCCCTACGACTTAGTGGTGGTTGATTACAACGGCGACAGTTGGCCCCAGACCAGCATGAGCCGTTTTGAAGAGTACGCCAAAAAAGGAGGAGGTATCGTGATCTATCATGCCGCCGACAATTCGTTTCCCGCATGGGAGGAATACAACAAAATATGCGGACTGGGAGGCTGGGAAGGACGTGATGAAAACGCCGGCCCCTACGCCTATTGGTATAATGGCGAATTAACCCGCGACCTTTCGCCCGGCCCTGGCGGTTCACACGGCCGGCAACATGAATACATGATGAACGCACGCGACAACGAACATCCCATTATCAACGGCCTACCCAACCGTTGGGCACATGCGCAAGACGAACTCTACGACCGCATGAGAGGCCCTGCCAACATCGCAGCCCTGCTTTATACGGCCTATTCGGATACGGAGACCGGCGGGTCGGGACGCGAAGAACCGCTCATGTTTACGGTAGCCTACGGAAAAGCCCGTATTTTCCATACGATGCTTGGACATTGCGGCCCTTCTTACGAGAACAATCCGGCCATGCAATGTACCGGTTTTCAAGTCACCCTTTTGCGGGGTGCGGAGTGGGCAGCCAGTGGTAAAGTGAGCCAGAAAATTCCCAAAGATTTCCCCAGTTCTACCTTTATCACGTATCGCTACGATTACAAAGAACCCAAAAAGGAACAAAAATAAGATTTCCGGCCTTTCCCGTTTGATTGTAGTTTACAAAAAAAACGCCAAGTTAAAATAATATGGCCTGTATTACGTTATGAGCATATAAAATGTTTACCTTTGACAAGTCCTATTTTATCAGCCGTGCAGGCAGATACAGATGAAATGGAAAAAGATAAGTAAACGGCGTGTTTTTGAAACACGTTTTTATGATTTCAGGAAAAGAAAAAAAATACATAATGATCAACAAATGGAATTTTCGAAACCCAACACAAGAAGAATTACAGAACAGAGACAGGCTTGTCGCAGAGATAGGGCTTAGTCCGGTTATTGCTCTCTTGCTTGTGCAAAGAGGCGTAAGTACGGCAGAAGAAGTAAGGAGGTTTTTTAAGCCCAGTCTGAGTCATTTGCACGACCCTTTTCTAATGCCCGACATGGATAAAGCAGTGAAACGATTGAACAAGGCACTGGGTGACAAAGAAAAAATCTTGGTTTACGGGGATTATGACGTCGATGGGACCACCGCTGTCTCATTAGTCTATAAATATTTACGCCCTTATTCCTCTACGCTTGACTACTATATCCCCGATCGTTGCGTCGAAGGATCAGGCGTTTCTTTCCAAGGGATTGACTATGCCGAGGCGAATGGCGTCAAACTCATTATCGTACTCGATTGCGGCATTGGAGCTGTCGAGCAGGTTGATTATGCCAAGCAAAAAGGCATCGATTTTATTATCTGCGACCACCACATGCCCGACAAGGACAAGGGATGGCCCAATGCCGTAGCTGTGCTGGATGCCAAACGTTTAGA
>JAISRJ010000087.1 GCA_031273705.1 Clostridiales bacterium | reverse complement strand
AAGGTCGTAGGTTCGAATCCTGCCCCCGCAATTAAAAGCCTGTAAATTCAACGTTTGCGGGCTTTTGTTATGTATATATATAATAAACGCCCGTAAATTCAACATTTACGGGCGTTTATTATGGGAACAACAGGGCTCGAACCTGTGACATCATGCTTGTAAGGCATGCGCTCTCCCAACTGAGCTATGCTCCCAAAAATCTTCTCGCCTAACCAGGTTATTCTAACACAACCATGACTTGCCGTCAATCGCCTGGCAACAAAATTTTTCGACAAGATATATTATAAAAGGGTAAAATCCAAAAATTTCTTCACAATATATTGACAAATAATCGCAAAGTTGTTATTATTAATATAATAAAACAGAATTGTTCAAAACAGACGTATATTTCCACTTTTCTGTTACGCGTTTTGGCATCCGGAGCCATGCGCAAACTACAAGTACTTGGCGTTTTCTGTTAATTTAGCTGTTTTAGTGCTGAACCACAACGGACATCATGTTATGGAGGTTAAAACTATGGTCAGCAGTCTCAAAAAGTTATCCAGTAACAAGTGGGCGTTTAAAATGTTGTGTTTAGCGGTTACATGCGTAATTGTCCTTTCTACTATTATGACAGGTACATATGCGTGGACTGGCATCTACATCAATAAGGTCGGCTATAGTAATTATACCACCGTTGATTCCACGCCGCTCTCGACGCAGATAGGGGAATTATCTACCCTTAGCATATGCAATTATGTTCTTAATTACAACGGTACCGAGCTTTCTGCCGAGCAAGAGTCAAAACCTTTTGAGTACATGGTAGAAATACCCTCTATGGCGGGGATGAGCTTGGAGTATGAAATTTATAACCACGATGATTCATTGGACGCCAGAGGGATGTTTATTCCGGCATACAGCGCCTCTCATGGGCAGATATTTCTGAAAAGTGACCAAAAAGCCGTTATTTACAATGTACCGGTTGGCGCGTTGTATCGAGTGCGTTCGATAGCCGAACCGGGTTATGAAACCGAAAGCGTCGGCAGTTCTGGTAACATACCCTCTTCCGACAGCGCATACGCCGAATTTAATCAAATATATTCCGATCAATATTTTGGCTCTCTTATACTCTCTAATAGATTTAGTTCGGATATTTCAAAGAGTTTTACATATACCGTTAAATTCGAGCAAAATGGGGAAGCGTATACAGATTCCGTCAGGTTTGTAACCACAAGCGGAATAGAAGAATTCGTTACCAGTCCTATTCAAGTCACTCTTACGAGCGGCGGCGTGGCCTGCACGTTTAAAGATCTCCCGCTGGGTATTCGATACATAGTAACGCAGGACGACTACATAGCTTATGGCATATTTCCGTCACAGTATGAATACAAGGGCTATATCATACCGGGAGACAATATAAACCTTGAATTTAATAATCATTACGGTCTCGGAAATGGCGTGGGCAGTTTTAAAGTCTATAAATCTGTCATAGGTACTGACGCGGAAACAGATCGCCAGGTTACTTTCGACGTCGAAATAAGAGATCCCAACTGCAATTATATAACGTCCCTCTTTCCTCACTTCTCCGGCTCCTACACCGCTTCCGATAACTACTCTATTGTAAACAATCAATATTTCCGTATTACCATGTCGCCCTTAGATACTTTCGAGTTTCCCAGGCTTCCAAGCGGATATACATATTGCGTCGCCGAAATAATTGAACCCACAGATATTTCTGAAGGATATATCCCCGGAATCGAACTGACTAAAGGCGTAATAGTGGATGGCGTTGACGAGCTGATAACATTTACTAACTATTACATTGAAAATGCCGCGTTTGTCGATGTTACAAAGGTAGTCGAAAACGCTCCGGATGTCGATATAGACACACTGTATACCATTGACCTGTATCTTAACGGAAATTATTCTGCCTCTTACGCCTTGCGCGACGGTGAGACATCGCCGGCAGTACCGATAAGAGATGGCGTATATTATGAATTTGTAGAGAAAGACTACAGCGAATATGGCTATTTCGCTTACTCTGAATATGCCGCCGGCGTTACACAATTTTCGGATAATGTTCACGCCACATTTACCAATACATATATTGAAGAGTATGGCGGATATGAAGCCTTGGATACCTCGGTTACGGAATGTACACCGACGGAATATCCTCAATACCCCTCGGCTACGCCGACTCCATTTTATAAAGAAGTGCCTCAAACCGCCGCCGACAATACGCATTACCTTTGGATAGCCGTTTTAGTGGTAAGTTCCATCACTCTTAGAATGTTAATGAAGAAGCCTGTAAAATTGAATAAAAATTAAATAATAACCACCGGCTTGACCGGTGGTTATTATTTAATTGCGCAGGAATCTTACTTCATAGGGTTTTAATATACACATGCCTTGCAATTCTTCATCCGTCTCGGTATCGGTCAGCTTTGGAAGGGTTATACGCACCGTGTCGAAATTGAAATTCTGCAAAATAATTATATCCCCTCGCCTGGCAGCTGTCACACCCGCGGGCAGAGAAGCCTCTACTGCCCTTGCCAATCCGATTTGTTCCACCATTTTAGAATATAAGGCGCGCAATAAATTCTCATCCAGCCTCGCGGCTATATAATAAGCCTTGCCCGCCCCAAATTCATTATATGTAAGCACAGGCTCCGAGTTATTAAAATCGCTCTTATACTCGGCCAAAACCTTCGCGGTCAGCGGCTTTATAATCTGCGCGAGTTCCGTCAGTTTGCCGTCGATACCAAATAATTTCGTTTCATAAAAGTCGTCGTCATAAAGCGCGTCTATCTCATACGACTCTACCCCGAATACATCCACCATGCCGTAAGGCGAAGCGCTTTCAAAGCACAGATCATTCTCGTCAGCTATTCCGCTCATATATGTACCGACCAATATCCCGCCGCTTTCGGTGAAGCGTCGCAGCTTATTCAGAATATCCCCTCTGTACATATACAACATGGGCGCAATTACCAGCTTATATTGCGAAAAATCACACTCCATATCCGGCAGATCTACCGATATGCCCATTTCCCAAAAGGGTTTGTAATGAGAGATTACTGTTTCGGTATAATGCAGACCCGCGTTTCTGGGTCCGGCACAATTTTCTATCGCCCATTGGTTTTCTATATCATGAATAATCGCTACCCGGGATTCTATTTCCTTTTCCGCAAGCCCTGTAAGCCCAATCAGCCGTTGACCCAGTTCGGCGACATCTTTAAACACCCGTGTATTGCCGGTTCCATCATGACCGATAACAGCTCCGTGGAATTTTTCACAAGAGCCGCGACTTTTACGCCATTGAAAATACATAACGGAATCCGCTCCATGGGCAAGTGACTGAATCGACGACAGCATGTGCATTCCGGGGCGTTTATTTTTGGAAACAGGCATCCAATTCGTCATGCTGGGCGTGCTTTCCATAAGCAAGAAATTCCGCTTCTTTATAGTACGCATTTTATCATGAGCCGCGGCGGTATGAACAGCCAGATCCACATCGTCGTCTCTATGCCAGCGCGGATAACTATCCCAGCTTACTACATCCAAAACATCTTTGAACTTAAAATAATTCAACCCATCGTAAAACCCCATTAGATTAGTAGTAACAGGCAGCGTAGAACCGCCGTCTTCCAAGGCTCTCTTTTCCCAAGCGCAAAAATCCACGGTTTGATGTGTTACAAAACGTTTCCAAGCCAGATTAAGACCGTGAGTCCCCGTTTCCCCGGTCGGAACAGGCGCCTCTACCTGATTCCAATCGGTATATGTATGACTCCAAAACGTGGTCCACCATTGCTGATTAAGATTATGTAGGGTTTTATACTCTTGTTTTAGCCAGTCGCGAAATGCGGACTGACACAACGGGCAATAACATTCTCCGCCGAACTCGTTGGAGATATGCCAGAGAATTACAGCCGAATTTTGTGAAAACTCAGCCGCAAGCCGTTTGTTTATCTCATACACTTTCTCGCGATACACAGGCGAAGTATAGCAGTGATTATGCCTTTCGCCGGGACGATCGCGCGTTAAATCTTTGCTTACCCGTAGAACTTCCCCATATTTATGAGCCAACCACAACGGCCTGGCACCGCTGGGCGTGGCGAGGATTGTATAAATACCGTTGTCATACAAGTCGTCAATTATGTCGCGCAGCCATCCAAAGTTAAACTTACCTTCCTCCGGCTCCAACGCCGCCCACGCGAATATACCCAACGAAACACAATTAACTTCGGCGGCTTTCATAAGCCGAATATCTTCCGCCAAAATATCCGGGCGGTTCAACCACTGATCAGGATTGTAATCCCCGCCGTGCAGCAGACGTTTCTTCCATATAAATTCGCACAATATCGCTAATCCTCCTTAAATTCTAAAATGCCGACATACGGGAGATTTCGATGACGCTGCGCGTAATCCAACCCATAGCCCACAACAAAATAATCCGGAATGACAAAACCTATATAATCCGCGTTTATATCGACTTCACGACGGGTTTGTTTATCCAGCAAGGCACAGATTTTAAGACTTGCCGGATGCTGTGCCATCAAATGATTCTTCAAATGATTTAGCGTGTGCCCAGTGTCTATAATATCTTCCATCAAAATTACGTGCTGGTCGGTTATAGCCGCATCCAAATCCCTTTCAATCTTGACAATCCCGCTTGATACAGAATTCATACCATAGCTGGAAATGTCCATAAACTCAAACGCCACGGGCAGCGGAATCTGGCGGGCAAGATCCACCATAAACATTACGCCGCCTTTCAAAATACAAACCAGTATAAGTTTTGTCATACCGTCAGGCTGCTCCGACTCATTAAAGCCCAGTAGTTTTTCATAATCACGGGTAATCAATCCCGCTATTTCCTTTACCTTTAATTCAATCTCTTTCGCGGAAATCAGCGTCCTGATAACCTCTCTCACTGTAGTCCTCCCAAACAAATATATGAATCTGCCGTAACCCGCTGTCCGGTTCGTAATCCGCGTGGACTATAGATTTTTTATCCATTATCCACACTACTTCCGAACCGCAGGTAAGTAATCCAATTTCGTCCCGCTCATACTTGGGAATTTTGTTATTAACAAAATAATCCTTTAGTTTTACATGCCCAATATGCCTTATGTTTATAGTGACCCCCATTTTGCGGCTGCGTATTTGTACGTCTTTCATTTTATGATAAATGAAGGATTTTGTACAGACAATTTCTGATTTTTTAAGCGGATTATCAATAATCGCTCCTACAGGCGACTGTTCGGATAAATAAAAATATCTGTTCAGCTCTGGAATAAACACAAGCTCATTCAGCGGTATATTATAGCAAAAGCCCGGCTTTAAATTATATTTTGCCGCCGGTGAAAACCGCAGCCGGTTAAAACTGCGTTCGATTACAATGTCAAATAATTTTATCGACTTACCGCTACGTGAATTCAGCAAACGAGAAATTGCCATAACATGCTTTTGGGTTATGTCGGTCAATGACCAATTTTCTAAAGCCTGACGGATTACTCGCAAACAAATCGCGGGGTTAAGGCGTTTCAATTCATCAATATTCAAACTAAGACAATCTTGCCGCCGGTTGAGGAGGCAGAGTTTAAAAGCCTCATCTGTAAATTTTATTAAAAAATCGTCCTCCGCTTCGCAAATTCGACTGGTTTGCCATAGCTTTTCCACCAGGTTGACACCCCCTATTGCCGTCTCCATAAAAGGCAATAGCATTCTAACGCGATTGCGCAAAAACTCATCGGAGGAGTTCGAGTTATCCGTGCGGTAAGAAATATTATTCTCCGACAGATAGCGTTCAATTTCATGACGCTCTGTTTCAATCAATGGTCGAATAATATCTCCCCTTATGGCGGGTATGCCGCGCAAACCCGTCAGCCCCGTCCCGCGGCACATACGCATTAAAATAGTTTCGGCATTGTCATTTTTATTATGTGCCAGAGCGATTTTATTTGATCCAAATTCTTTCGACGCTTTTTCAAAACATTCATAGCGCACGGCGCGACCCGCCTCTTCCAGCCCCATGCCTCGTTTATTGGCAAGCTCTTTAACCCGCGCGTTAAAAACCTTTAAGCATATACCGTTTTTTTCGCACAGTTGCTTGCAAAATAATTCATCCGCCTCGGAATCTCTCCCACGCAGGCAATGATTAATATGCGCGGCGCAAAGCTTTATCCCAAGTTTATCCCTTAAAGCAAGCAGTATATGAAAAAGCAGCACAGAATCCGCACCGCCTGACAAACCGAGCAGCACGGAATCGTCTTTGGATAGCATTTTATGTTTCTCAATAGTCAAAAGCACAGAATCTAACATTTTTTTCCTCTTTCTCTGGGGCTTGTTGTACGGAGAATTAACCGCAAAGACAGTAAAAATAGTTTACGAGCACATCCCAATTCTTGTATTGATATTATAACTGTCGAAAACAGTCAAACAAGCCTAGCTTATTACAAATTGGATAATTCTTTTAAAATTTTATTTTGCGTTACTTCTTGTAAACAATTGAAATATCTTATAAGTTGTTGTATAATATTAAATATGTGTGACGCTTAAAAGAAATTTTTGTGTCACAGAATTGCATTATAGGTTATAGGCTCCTAATCTCATCGCTATGCAGAAGCGTATTTTTCCTTTATTATAATAAGAACAATCATTTCTGCATAGGAGGAATACATGCGCCATGTAATCGAACCTACGGATTTATCTATCAATGAGTTAGATGAATTAATTGCTCTTGCCGAGGATATTCGACTTAACCCTGTCAAGTATGCCGACTGCTGCAAGGGGAAAATTCTTGCCGCTCTGTTCTATGAGGCAAGCACGCGCACCAGGCTTAGTTTTGAATCCGCGATGTTATCCCTTGGCGGCTCTGTTATTGGATTTGCCTCGGCAGACGCCAGCTCTGCCGTTAAAGGAGAGAGTGTCGCCGACACAGTGCGAACCGTTTCTAATTACGCCGACATTTGCGCTATTCGACATCCAAAAGAAGGCTCCGCGCTGGTGGCTTCGCAGTATTCGGGCATACCTGTTATTAACGCGGGCGACGGCGGTCACGAACATCCTACTCAAACTCTTACCGATTTGCTTACTATTCATACCATTAAACGCACCCTAAGCGGTTTGACTATCGGATTCTGCGGCGACCTTAAATTTGGGCGCACCGTGCACTCCCTTGTAAAGGCGCTGTCCCTGTACCCGAATAACAGATTTTTATTGGTATCACCAAACGAATTACGCGCTCCCGATTACATTCGGGCCACATTAGCTAACCGCGGCTGCGAATATCAAGAAGGGGAACTGTTGGATACACATATCAGGCATATGGACGTACTGTATATGACCCGTGTCCAGCGAGAACGTTTCTTTAATGAAGAGGATTATTTGCGACTGAAAGACAGCTATATTCTAAATATGGCAAAACTTGTGAATGCTAAATCGGACTTATCTATTCTTCATCCTCTCCCCAGAGTAAATGAGATTTCTATGGAAGTCGATGGGGATCCGAGAGCGCAATATTTCAATCAGGTTAGATTTGGAAAGCTGATTCGTATGGCTTTGATACTAAAACTTCTGGAAATCGTCGAATGGAGGGGCGGCCGGTGTTAAGTATTGACAGTATCAAAAAAGGGGTTGTAATCGATCATATTAAAGTAGGCGGGGCTATGCAGATATACCAACATTTGAACCTTGACAAGTTGGATTGCAGTGTAGCAATCATCAAAAACGCTAAAAGCGGCAAATTGGGTAAGAAGGATATAATAAAGATAGAAGATCGCATAGACATGGACCTTGACGCGCTGGGCTACATAGATCCTGATATTACGGTAAATATCATTGAAGATGGGGCTATAACTTCTAAGTTAAAACTTTCTTTGCCCGACAAATTAATCAATATTATAACTTGTAAAAATCCGCGCTGTATAACATCTATCGAGCGTGAGATTGTCCATGTGTTTAAATTGTGGGACAGTAGGGAAAAAATATATAGATGTGCGTATTGTGAACAGGAATACAAATAACAATAGTTGATGTTTTGAACTTATCATCATTTACATAATTTTACTATATTGGAACATCATAATAGTAATCTGACAGGTAAAAGCTGTCTGACTTAGTGAGGTGAACGCGATGACATGCCCATACTGCGGATCGGAAAGTAACGGAGCGTTTTGTGCTGTTTGCGGTGCAAAAATGCCTAACAGAGGGGAAAATGAAACCCCGGCTATGCCAACCGCGATTGAATCAAATGCAGAAGCTGCACGCCACACAACTGACGGAAACGCCGAAACCGCGAGATCCATTCGCTCGGAGAGAACTACTGAAGATACGCCAGCGCAATTAAACGCTGATGAAGACGCGTTGCGCCGCGCCATAGCCGACGCGGAAGCCTTAATAGCTGAAAAGAGCAGAATGTTATCAAATATGCAGCGATCCTTTCAACAAACTTCCGATAACACTTCTGTAGAACACAAAGGGACTGCAAGTGCGGGCGTGATATCTCCTGATCGACCCCAATCGCGTATTAACGGTATGCCGAATCCAACCCTTGAACGATCTCAACAACCGAGCTGGCAGCCGAGTTCAGGGCAGCAAAATATAAATCAACCGACATTCCACGGGCCGTTTCCAGGTCCAATGTCCACTCCTACGGGCGGCGCGCGTGATTTTCCACCAATGGCGCCTGCTCCATCGTCTCAACCACATCAGGGCCGTCAGATTGGTTCTGGCATGGGGCCGGCTCCATCATCTCCGCCTCCGCCCCATGAACATCAGATTGATTCCGGTATGACGCCCGCTCCGTCTCCACCGTCCGGTATTCCGAGCTTTTCATCCGGTATGTCGCCTGTCCCTCCGCCTTCGGCGCCTGGGGCAAGGTCATTTACTCCGGGCTTGACACCTTCGGTTCAACCGCCCGAAGCGCGAGCATTTCCTCCGGACGGTTCTCCTACGCCGCCACCGCAGTCCGGCGCCAGAACTTTTCAGCCGGGATCGCGGCCTTTACCATCAAATATGCCGCCCAAGCCATCGGACTATCAGTCAAGCAGCTCTCAACCGATACAACCGTCTGGCGAAAGCTCTTTTTCTCCGGGTATGTCTCCTTCACCATCCACGCGGTTTTCCGCAAGTATGCCGCCGTCGGCTCAATCGGCGAGCGCGCCAAGACCGTGGAATGCAAACGAAACTTCTTCCCAATCGGATATTTGGGATACTATAGTAAAAAATACACCGAGCGATCCCGAGGCGGAAAGTGTTTTGCGCAAAGCGGCTGATTACTGGAACGCGCCCGAACCATCGCCACTCCAGCAGCAACAGACTCAGCAGCAAGTTCAACAGCCGCACCAGCAACAGATTCAACCGCAGCAAGCTCAACAGCCGCACCAGCAGCAGATTCAACCGCAGCAAGCTCAACAGCCGCACCAGCAGCAGATTCAACCGCAGCAAGTTCAACAGCCGCATCAGCAGCAGATTCAACCGCAGCAAGTTCAACAGCCGCACCAGCAGCAGATTCAACCGCAGCAAGTTCAACAGCCGCACCAGCAGCAGATTCAACCGCAGCAAGTTCAACAGCCGCACCAACAGCAGGTTCAACCGCAGCAAGTTCAACAGCAGGTTCAACCGCAGCAAGTTCAACGACCACCAGTACAATCCGACGATAATTGGAGATTTGATAGTTCGGAGCAAGAAGCTCTCGCTAATGATTGGAATGGAAATACCGTGCAATTTAATACAGCGCAGCTTTTCAATCAATGGCCGACGGTAGATCCTATGGCTCCACCGTCGCAAACTTCCAGACATTCAGTTGAGCGTCACGTGCCCGGAGGCTCTGCCGGAATGAATCAAGGCCAGCAAGTTGCCCAAACTATGCCTCTGGGTATGATGCACTCACCGGGCGATCAAACTTTACCTCCGGGTATGCGGCAACCTCAAGGCGGTCAGACATTACCTCCGGGTATGCAGCAAAGATCACCGGCAAACCAAACTATGTCACCGGGTATGCAACAGCCGCAAGGCGGTCAGTCGTTGCCGCCGGGTATGCAGCAAAGACCGCAAGGCGGTCAGACTTTGACTCCGGGTATGCAACAAAGACCACAAGGCGGTCAGACTCTGCCTCCGGGTATGCAGCCGCCGCAGGGCGGTCAGACTTTGCCTCCGGATATGCAGCCGCCGCAGGGCGGTCAGACTTTGCCTCCGGGTATGCAACAAAGACCGCAAGGCGGTCAGACATTACCTCCGGGTATGCAGCCGCCGCAAGGCGGTCAGTCTCTGCCTCCCGGTATGCAACAGCCGCAGGGCGGTCAGACTTTGCCTCCCGGTATGCAGCAACCTCAAAACAGACAGGGTATGCCGCAGGGTGGTCAACCTATACCTCCGGGTATGTCCTTTCAAGGACCTCCGCCGGTTGCTCCTCCTCCGTTAGGAGCGAGTTTTTCACCGAATATGGCTCAGTCGATGGGGCCTCCTCCTCCATATCAGCCGGGTTTGGTCAATCCATCGCCAGGAGATCAGCAACAGGAGCAGAGACCACAGGAATATAATTCATCTTATCCCGGCAGAGTCGAACCAGAACCACCAAGCCAGAAAAAAAAACAAACTTCTGATTATGATGACGAAGAAGATGATGACTATGATGACGACGACTATGATGACGAAGAAGATGAACCCAAATCCAAATTTTCTTTCTTCTCTCGTAAAAAACGCTCCGATGATTATGATGACGATGACGATGACGATGACGACTATGACGACGACGATGATGATGATGATGACGATGACGATGACGACACCGGGGCGACAGGCAATAAGTCTTTAGGTAAAAATGTCGGCATGGTTGCTGTTATACTGCTATGCGTAATAGGCTTGCTATTTGCGATAGGGACTATTTTTCAAGATCAGATTGCCGGGTTATTGGGCCGTGAGCCAGCCGAGCAGCAAGCGGACTCTGAAGTGACGACTGCGGAACCTTCTACAACTAGAGTTTCTGACAACGCAAACGATACCGATCATGTTATGACAGCCGCGATGGAAGCGAAAGGGCTGACAAGTTTGCCGGCCAGCGCCGTAAGTATGAGTATAGAAGGTATGTCGGCTTACACTTATGAAGACGCCGGGGTATTCATGATGTCCGACGAGTATACAAATGTTCAGCAGCTAACCGGCGACGCGGCATATTCAATCTATCTGCTGCGTCCTTGGGTTTATTATCTTAACCAAGACGGAATTTTTCGGGTTCATGTAGAAGGTGGAGAGGCCCAACAGATTTTGAGCATTGATTATAACGAACCTGCCCCATTCTACGTATATGATGGTTATGTATATTATTCTCTATATGTTTCAGACGGCGATTATTGGAACCTCTGCCGCATAAGTGAGGAAGCCGCTGTGGATCCCGGTATTGCTGATGAAACGAACGTACTTATTCTCGAACGCGTTGACAAGAACTTTATAATGGACGGTGACAGCATATATTCTTCAAGTATGTATCTGCATGACGACCCGGTTCGCTCAGAAGATGGGGCCACCGAAATTATGCTGCTTGGCGGATCTATACATGAGCCTGAGCAATCCAATCAAGGCGCTCAGTCTAAGAAAGATATTTTTTTTACCGACTTAGCCGCTCAAACCACACACGCTATAGCGCGTATGTATATGGACAAATTTGTTGGCGCTAGAGAAGATGGCGTTCTTATTCAGTATAACGAAGATGGCATATTGAGAGAAATGTTCGTTTCCGACTCGGAGCCGCATTCTATGCTTGCCGCTCGTGAGGCTGTCGTCGGTCCTAACGAGGCTGTTTTTGAGATTGGCTTACAGGATACCGGTATGTATTCATTAACACGCAAAGATGCGTATGAGGACGCGACACAATTGTTATTAGAAGAAATTGACGCTTCCACATATGTATTCAAAGACGACGTGCTATTCTATTTTACCAGACCAGACCCCGGTAGCTCTACCAGCGCGGTGTTGCACGCCTACGATTTGTTCTATGAAACGGATGAAGTAATTTGCGATTTATCCTCATACAACATTGATTTCGATATGTTGGCTGACAGAGGCGATTTGTCTTTTGACAAGATAATAGCGGACGACAGGATTTATTTTGCGGGGTACCTGTTCTTTTATGACGGGCGAGTTAGCTTTTTTGACCGCACCAACGGCAACATGCTAGAACTTAGTCCATCTGAAACCGAGGAACAATCGGTATAACTTTTTATCCTCCGCCCCACGGCTATTCTGCGCCGGGGGGCGTACTACTACGACAATCTCCAGTCTGCCTACCCGATAAAGATCTCCTCCAAGGTTTTCTCATCTATTGCTTTTTGGTGCGTCTCAAGCCTTCTAACGGATTTTTCATAAAATAACTGCTGCGACTGCAAATATTCTTTTCCGCGCCGGTCTATCCGTTCGTAAGTTCCGTTTGGCTGCTGAACTCGCAATTTTACCGTGTCCGATAAAGAAATAGAGAGAATATCCATGACTTCTTGTTTTAGTTCCGGCGACTCTATCGGAAAAGCGATTTCTACCCTCCTATCCAGATTGCGAGGCATTAAATCCGCGCTGGACAGATAAATTTTCGGATTACCATTATTCTCGAAATAGTATATTCTGCTGTGTTCCAAATATCGATCCACTATGCTCATTACGGTTATGTTGTCGCTTATTCCAGGTATTCCGGCTTTAAGACAACATATACCGCGCACCAGCAATTGAATTTTTACGCCCGCAATAGACGCCCTATACAAAGCTTGAATGATTCCCACGTCTACCAGGGAATTAATTTTTACAATTATACGGGAATCTTTGTTTTCCTTCGCGTTACGGGCTTCTTGATCGATAAAATCCACGAACATATGTCTAAGAGTAGCCGGAGCGACAGCAAGTTTGTTCCATCCCGAAACGGTCGAATATCCTGTTATCAGATTAAATAATTTTGAACAATCCTGTCCAACCGTCTCCTTGCAAGTAAAGAAACTAATATCCGTATATATTCTGGCGGTGCTGTCATTGTAGTTGCCCGTGCCCAAATGCACATAACGACGAATTCCGTCCTCTTCCTTGCGAACCACCAAACATATTTTGCAATGCACCTTTAGCCCCGAAAGTCCATACATTACATGGCAGCCGGATTTTTCAAGCTTCTTCGCCCATAGTATATTATTTTCCTCGTCGAAACGCGCCTTTAATTCTACCAGCACCGTAACTTGTTTACCGTTTTCCGCGGCGTGAATCAGCGATTCCACAATAGGCGAATTACCGGATACCCTATACAATGTCTGCTTTATAGCCAACACTTGCGGATCGTTCGCGGATACCCGCACATAATTCGCCACACAATCAAAAGACTCATATGGGTGATGAACCAAAATATCTTTCTGCCGTATAACTTCAAAAATATCTGTTTTACCCAAAAAATCCACGCTGGGCTGTGGGATCCACGGTTGATTGCGCAATCGCTCAAATTCCGGGCGATGCGCGAATGACATCCAGACAGTTAGATCCAGCGGACCTCCTATCTCATAAATATCCTCGCCGTCCAATTCCAACGTCTCTGATAAAAAATCCCTTTCCGATTGACCCATAGATTTATCTATTTCAATAGATCGGAAGAG
>JAISRJ010000042.1 GCA_031273705.1 Clostridiales bacterium | reverse complement strand
AACGGAGGAAACTTCTAGTCAAACCACTGAAGTAACTCAGCCGGCGGAGCAGCCTTCGGATAAAAAAGGAACATTTACCATATTTACATGGGAAGGTATGTTTCCGCAGGAAATATTAGACGGGTTTGAGGCGGAGACCGGTTATGAAGTCAATTACGCTAATTTTGACTTCGACGAGACGATGCTTGCGAAGCTGCAAGCCGCAAAGGGTGGGGATTATGATTTGGTTATTGCGGACGACTACATAATCGAAACCTCAATCGCCGAAAATCTGGTGCAAAAATTGGATACAAGCAAATTAAAAAACTATGGGAATATTAATCCCATTTATCAGAAGCAGTTTTATGATCCGACCGATGAATATACTGTGCCTTACGGCGCGGGCGTTTTGACTCTGATTTATGATCCCGCCGCGACTTCTGTTAAGGTGGATAGTTTCGCTTCGCTATGGGATGAAACCTTAAAAGACAGCGTGGGGCTTATAGCCAATTATCGGGTTATTGACGGGATTGCGCTAAAAGTTCTGGGCGAAAGCTTTAACACTGATGATCTGGACGTTATTCAGCGGGCGGGCGATAAATTACTGGAACTTGCGCCCAATGTTCGTGTAATTAAAGATGATGAATTGCAGAACGATATTATATCCGGCGAGATAACAGCGGGTATGCTATACACATCTCAGGCGTTTTTAGCTAAGCTGGAAAGACCGGAACTAGAAATCGCTTTTCCGTCAGAGGGCGTTGGATTTGGAATAATGGCGGGGTTTATTCCGTCAGCGGCGCCCAATCCCGATGCGGCTTACGCGTTTTTGGATTATATAATGGATCCTCAGCGCGGTGCGGAATGCTTTGAATATCTGGGTTATTACAGCACATATTCCGCCTCGGATCCCTTAATATCTGATGAATATCGCGACTTGCTTACACTGCCGGAAGGTTTTAATGTTGATATGGAAATGATAGAAAACATCAGCGCCGAAGCCAATGAGAAGCACGAGCAGGTTTGGACGGCGTTCAAAACGGCTGCCGGGCAAGAATAAGCGGGTAAATTGCAAGGCCACGCCAACCGGCGGCGGAATCTCAACACCCCTTCACAAGGCGCTTATCGGCATATCGACGCACTGCCGCGTATATTAAAAGGCCAAAACCGCCGCCGCAATGACATACACGCAAAGTTGCGCTGTGTGAAGGGGTTTATGCGAAACTGCCGCCGGTCGGCTGCTACCATAGATTTTTTGACAGATAAATCGTAACGTCATCATCGGCGGATATAAGTTCGCCCGAATCAGAATAAGCTTCATAATGTACAGAGCTGCTTATAGGTACGGTTCTTTCCGATTCTATAATGAAAAATACATCGTATGTAATCGTTACTCTATGTTCCGGCTGCAGGACAAAATCTTCGCCCAGTATATCGTTAAGATAGAGAGAGTTCCCTGTAAAATCGCTTCTTTTAAGTTTTATGGGTTCTCCGTTGTCAACTGAAATAAACCATTTGTAACCCTGCGCAAACATCGTATCTGTTATCTTAATGTTCCGTTGAAGCGGCGGTTCTCTTCTCGCTAAACCGTTTTTTATCGTGATGGTATATGTCACGTTATTATCGGTATCCATATCGGACGTGTCGGCAGTTTTTTTAACGGTTAGACCACCGGGCGTTGGAGTCGGTGTAGTAGTGAGTTCAGCTTTTGGCGACGCCGTAATTACGCTCTCCGGCGCCGAATACGCGGGACTTTCCCACGAGGGAGTCACTGTGGGTATAGCGGGCGGCGTTACGGCGGCCCCCTTGCTTTGAGATATAGCCTGAACTATGTCATGAGTCGGGGAGTAGCCTGTTTCCTCCGTCCTTATGTAATTTATTGTGCCGCTGGAATCTATACAAATATAAAAAGGATATGTGAACCAATCATTTACGCTGTCTGTCTCCGGTGAACCTCCTTTAATGTTAACAGTAGAAAAGATCGTGTAATAAGCTAACCCATCTGCGGGTACATCCGCCGTGAAGGTTTGCGAGGGTACGGTTTCTAAATGATAGTATGTATCATTAAGCATACTTTTAAGCACGGCACCATTATATGAAAATACTTTGTTATAAACCAGATTAGGTTTTAAATTGTGCTCCATATCTGATTCACATATGTTTATTGCAAAAGAGTAAAGCGCGTCGTCCGATATTTGATTTATAAGTATAGGCTCAAATGTTTGTATATTCATAAACACTTGAAAATTAACCGCCACACTTGCCGCAAAAGCTGTTTGGTAATACGTGGATATTAGTATAAAACTTATAAAAATTGCTGCCAGTATTTTACATTTAGAGTATCTTTTCTTCACCATATCTTCCCTTCCTCCTATAAGCTTGTGAGTATACATCTATATATTAGCTTGATAAATTATGCGTGTCAATGGAAGTTGTTATTTTAACATACAAGTGCAAAGAATCGGCAAAATGGGAAAAAATGGGAAGGAAAGATATAAAATATTAATGCGTCGTGAAAAGTATACGCAAAAAAAACCGCCTCAAAAGACGACGGTTAGTTCTTGAGCGCATCTGAAAAATGTAATTAAGCAAAAGGACAATAATGGGGATACTTTCAGATACAATCAAGCGTTGCGTTGTTTATTTTGCATCGTATGCGCCGATGCCTCCGTTATTCATTAGCGTCATTAACACCAGAAGAAGAAGTAAAGAGTTGTCGCCGCCTCCGCCTAAGCCGCCTAAGCCGCCCTGAGTCAGTAAGAGCAACAACAGTAATGTCGAGATTCCATTTCCACCAAAGCCCACAAATATCCCTCCTGCTTTCACTGCGCGAATGCGCGTAGTAAATTATATGATTTATCTTTAAATATCTTTCCTGTATTTCCTGTGGTTTTGAAAAAAAATAGCGGGTCAAGTCATATATTGTCCACAATTTTTATAGCCGCTGAACTTTCCGTGTATTTTTAAGGCTGTTACAGGGCTTGTTGATAAGCTGTTTTTCTGTTATACTCGCGAGTGCGAGTATGTAATATGGAAAATAATCGGAGGAAGTATTTGTGGACAGTAAAGAACGCTTTACAACAAGGGCGGAGGATTACGCTAAATATAGACCGGAGTATCCCGAACAAGTAATTGATTATTTTATCCGGCGGACAGGTATTACTCAAAATTCCATAATAGTTGACATCGGTTCCGGAACGGGCAAGTTTTCCGGTATGCTTTGCGCGCGCGAATATAACGTTATAGGCGTGGAACCCAATAAAGCGATGCGAGAACAAGCTGAAATTATGTTACGTCGTCCGCGTTTTACATCTGTCTGCGGTTCCGCCGAGGAAACGACACTGCCGGATAACTCTGCCGACGCCATTGTATCCGCGCAGGCTTTTCATTGGTTTAATCTGGAGAAATGTAAACCGGAGTTTAGGCGTATACTAAAAACAGGCGCGAAAGTCGCTGTTATTTGGAATAATCGTGATTCTGACACCATTGGGAATTTTAATAAAAAAAGTTCTGAATTTATGAAGCAACTGCATCGCGTATTAAGTTTTTATCCAGGCGATCTGGCTATGCCTTCCAACAATCGCACCACTTCGGAATCGTTTGCGGATTTTTTTGAAAGCGGCTTTGACAGTAAAGAGTTTAGCTGGAATAAAGAAATGGATTACCAAGGCGTTTGGGGATTGATTCGTTCGCATTCCAACACGCCGCTCGAAGGCAACGAGAATTATTTGCCTCTGAAAAAAGCTGTGAAAGATTTATTCGACAAGTGTCAGACCAACGGAACTGTCACAATTTTCTACAGTACGGATGTATTTATCGGCTCATTTTGACTTGAAATTATTTCTGTATATGTTAAAATATTATCAAATACTTGAGCGGGAGATGGTTAGGTGCCAAACGCGTTTGAACGAGTAAGACGGGTGGAAACAGAGGCGCAAGATATAATCCAAGCCGCTAGGCGCAACGCCGCCAATATTATAGACGAAGCCAACGTCAGCGCTGATCAAATAGCGGAAGAAACAGCCGCAAAGGCGAAAGCGGACGCCGATGCCCTATTGCGAAGCGTAGAGGACGACTCTAAGCGCGCTATGATTGAAATAGACAAGGAATTAGAGCAGGAAAAACAAGTCGTGTTATCCAACGCGCGAGCAAACCAAGATAAGGCAATTAGATTAATAATAGAGAGATTGGCGGGTTGAAGGGGGTGCGCTTATGGCTGTTGTAAATATGAAAAGCTTCCGTTTGTGCGCCATGCAGCGGGATAGAAAGCGTATTTTAGAATTTTTGCAATACAAGGGCTTGACGGAAATAAAGGAATCGGAAGACTTGAGCGCGGTGTTTTCAAAAGTAGATACTCAAACAGATTACATATATTATCAGAAAAATTCAGCCAGAGCCGCAAGAGCAACCCAGATTCTTGATTCAGTCTCTCCACGTCAAAAGCCTTCGTTGGCTTTTTTACAAGGGCGTAAAGTTTTAACCCAAAAAGACGTTGAGTCAATCGCCGCAAAAGCAGACAATCTTATGAGACACGTTGAGCGTGTTATTCAATTGGAAGAGGATATAAAGCTTAACAAAGTAGAGATTCAGCACTGCGAAACGCACGAGTCTATTTTAGGCGCGTGGCTCAACTTGCCGGTTTCCGAAAGCTTTAAAGGTACAAAAAAAACCGTGGCGTTTATCGGTTCCCTTCCGGGCGAGCTTACAGCCAAAAATATTTCTGATTTGATTGGCGAGCAAGGTGTTTATATCGAAATAGTTCACGCCTCTATCGG
>JAISRJ010000316.1 GCA_031273705.1 Clostridiales bacterium | reverse complement strand
GACGGCGCGGAGAACACGGATGTCTCCCGTCAAATGCTGGCGCGTCTGGCTGAACAAAATGTGAATGTGGTAATTTTTACCCCGCATTATTATCACTATAATGAACCCATTAATGAGTTTTTGGGGCGGCGCGATATGGCTTTTATGGATATTAAGCCTATCACGGAAGAATTGGGTATTTTGTCTCTGCTTGCGTGCGAGACGTACTTGACTGAAGACCTGCTTAACGAGCGCGATCTGTCAGATTTATGTATAAGCGGAACACGGCTGCTTTTGACAGAAGCGCCTATAGGTTCCGGTTTTACTAATAAGGATGTCTTTTTGATTGAGAGGCTTATAGACAACTTTGGAGTGACGCCCGTTCTCGCTCATATCGAAAGGTATCCAAAGTTGCTGGAGTCGCGAACACTGCTTTATGAATTACAGGAAATGGGTTGTTTAACGCAAATTAATCTTAGTTCGCTATTAGAAACCTCTTGGTTTATCCGCAAGAAATTGCTTAGATTGTTAGCGGATAACCAGATACATTTTGTAGCGACAGATTGTCATCGCATGGATTTCCGCCCGCCAGACTATGTAAAGTATTTTGAACATATGAAAAAAAAACTGGGAGAAGAACAATGCGTCCGTTTGCAAACCGGCATGAGACGCAGATTAGGGATTGAGTAGTGCCGGCCTCTGGAAATGGGGGGGCGCTACTTTTTGGATAGGCGGCACTATGTTGCCGAAGGTGAGAGATGGTGACATGAAAAGGATAGCGGCTATTATACTTGTTATATTATTTGTGCTGGTCGCGCAGATTGCGGTCTGTGGGGCTACAAAACAGGATATTTTGGATGAGTTGACCGCTGACCAAAGCATAAACGGCGGTATCATTAAAATTCCGGAGTCTGTCGCCGCCAGTTTGCGTGATTTTTTAAATACGGATACATATACGCAAGCTGAATTGGATTTTATTTATGATGCCGCTATAACGGCGCGTGACATGTGGAAAGCCACCAGAAAGACCAGCCTTGGCGCTTTGACCAAAGCCGAGCAGGATATGTTTATTAATATGGCTGTTATTGCCGCTAAAAAGTTAGGCGCGACCCTTTCTGTCAGCAATTCCGAGAATGGATTAACGATTTATTTGGTATCCAGAACCGGACGAGTTTTTAATATTGCTTGGTTCGGTGGCACCGCGACTTATGAAAGTTATAATGATAATGATACAGGTAATTTTGATATAAGTAATCCGTCTCCTGACAGCGAACCGACAGTTTATAACAATCCAATAAAAGCTACCGGATTAATGTTGGATTTTAGGCTGTTATTTGGATTGTTATATGGTATATTCGTTGCGTTAATCGGTGTTACCAAAATTATTGACACTATTGAAAATAGGCGTTTTTTTAGGAAGCGTAAATACTATGTCTGATTTGAAAGAGAATCTCTCGAAAGAGAGCCGCCACCATGTTAAATTGGGCGGGCTAAGCTTGCTGGTTGTACCATTAATTTATTTTGCAATCGGAACCGGTGTGCTCGTCGCTGTAAGCTATTCGATTATATCTCCGATATTACCGGCTCTATCGTTAATCACCACACGTGCTATACCGGATTATAACGCGCCGGAGGCACTGTTGGCGAAGGATATTTTTAGTGATACAGACGTAGAAGAGTTGGTTGCGTTAAGTGACGCGGACCAAAAAATCACGGTGGATTCGGCGGATATACCTGCAAGCGGCGAGCGATATGGCGAGATTATTTGTCCCGAAGCCGATATTAACGCGCCTTTGTATTACGGGGATACCATGCACGAGCTTGGATTAGGCGTCGGTACGTATTCCGGAGACAGGGGCGCGTATATACCCGGCGGCGGAAGGACAATATTGCTTGCGGGGCACACAAATACGGTGTTTCGCAATTTGGGCGAATTGATAATCGGCGATAAGATTCAAATCAACACCAGTTACGGACGATATGAGTATGAAGTCGATGATTTAAGGATCGCTAAGGATACGGATACATCGGCATATGATTTTACGCGCACTGATGAGAATTTAATTCTTTATACGTGTTATCCGTTTGGGTATCTAGGTTTGACTAATCAAAGATATTTTGTTTATGCGAAATATGTCTCCGGACCTCAATTGGACTTGGCTTTTTAGTCGAAGGTGAATTGGATGTTTAGAAAAAAAGACAATAAAGACAAACTGCCTCCTATGCCCCCGACAGTGGATGTATACGATGAGGAAGCAGAAGAAAAACCGTCGGTGAGCAGACGAAGAGCGATCGGCGGATTGCTTAATATTTTATCCTTCTTTTTAGCGATGATGTTGACCGTTACTATGTTGCTATGTATGTTTCACGCCACAATCTTTAATGAGACTTTTTTTCGTGAGCAGATTGAGAAGAGCGGCTATGTGGAAAACCTCATGGATGAGGTGCAAGAAACGTTGACTTCTTATGGCATGGCGAGCGGATTTAGTTCGGAGTTTTTTGAGAACGTCGTTTCAAGAGATATGTTAGAAGCGGATATTTACAGGGAAATAAGCCGGGTATATTCCAATTCCGAAAAATTTATAGACACCCGCAGATTTAACGAGCAAATGAAAGCGGAATTGACAGCTTATGTTAAGTCGAATCTATCTGATCCGGATGCCGTTATTGGGTTAGAACAGCAAAATGCCTTGGATTATCTAGCGGATACAGCGACGGAGGCTTATGTCAGTATTGTTAGTATTCCGTTTACAGAGCAAATCTATAGCGTAATTCGGCAACTTAGTAATATGAGTCTTGTTAGATTGGCTGTGTTAATCGCGCTGGATGTTATTTTGATAATAGCTATACTATTATCCGGTAAAGACGTGGTATCCAAAAAGCGGAGAATTGAAAGCTTGATGAACGCGATTGCCGCGTCTGTGCTGGTATTAGGGGTTCCGATGCTTATAGTGATTGCTTCGGGATATATAAAGAGAATATCACTATCCGGAAGGGCATTATATTTTCTCTTGCAACAGTTTTTTGAGTCGATAATGCTAACGACTGGGGTTATATTGGGGATAATGCTTTTGTTTTGGTTGTGCGGATTGTTGTATAGGCAGTTATATTTGCAAGCCCGAAGACATGGGAAAAGGTTTTCGCTGTAGTAATGACTATTGGCGAAGCAGGTGACCGCT
>JAISRJ010000307.1 GCA_031273705.1 Clostridiales bacterium | reverse complement strand
CGCGTTCCCAAATTTTTTTTAAGGCCCACCACTCAGATTCTATATAGCTATTTTCATATGTGATATACGGATGAACCATGTCCGCCCAAAATCCAACGCGGGCGCTCATGTCCTCCCATTCAGATTTATATTTCCAAACACTTTCCTTGCATTTTTTGATGAACGGCTCTATACCGTATCCTTCAATCTCCGGCTTGCCGCTTATTCCCAAAGCTTTTTCTACTTCCAATTCCACAGGCAGCCCATGAGTATCCCACCCTGCCTTGCGCAGAACGTCGCGACCTTTCATGGCATAATATCTGGGAATAAGATCTTTTACAGCTCTGGTCTCTACGTGCCCGATATGCGGTCTGCCATTTGCCGTAGGCGGTCCGTCGTAAAATGTAAAAGGCTCGCCGTGTTTACGCGCGACGACACTCTTTTCAAAGATATTATTTTCCTGCCAGTATTTAAGTACATCCAATTCGCGCTGTACAAAGCTTGAACCGGAATCTATTTTTGTGTACATATAAACTCCTAATCTATCTCTACAACCAATGTATATCGATATTTATTTCATTAAAAGAATCAATCACCATATCAGCCAACGAAATGTCCTGATTACCGGACGTGGGGTTTTTATAGCCCACACAGTACATGCCCGCCCGCTTGGCGGCTAACACTCCGTTTGCGGAATCTTCAATCACAACGCAGTCACTCGGCTCCGCTCTCAACTTTTTTGCGGACATAAGAAATACATCCGGCGCGGGTTTACCCATCGGCGCGTCCTCGCCTGTTATCAGTTCATCAAAGAAAGATGCTATCTTTAATTTAGAAATAACCAGATCTATCAAATCCTGAGATGAGGACGAGGCGACGGCGGTTTTTATATTATTCGATTTAAGAAGTTCCAGCAGCTTTATTATACCCACCGTAGGCTGTATATCACTCTCGCGGAATAACTTCATAACTGTTTCAACATGTCGTTTAATTAAGTCGTCGATCGAGGTTTTTATATTATATATTCTTTTAAGCTCTAACCATCTTTCCCTATTCGCGGCGCCCGCAAAGCGCTCTACATCCGCTTGAGTGAGTGTCGCGCCGCTTATTCGCAAAACTTCTAAATCTATTTTAAAATGTAACGGCTGACTGTCAATCAGCACTCCGTCCATGTCAAATATCACATTATGGCGCAAAAATAATCACCCCCCAAAAATATTTTCTTTACATGTCTTTAATAAGCCGGAGATTTTTCATAACATAATCCGCTGCCGAAATAACTGTCAGCGCGGTTGCTATAAGTATTATTCCATACTCGATCTGATATGGAAGTATGTTAAGCAGAATGATTACTATCATAATTATTTGAGATATTGTTTTCAGCTTTCCCCATTTAGAGGCGGCAATCACCATATTTTTTTCCAGCGCTATCATACGAAAACCTGTGATTAAAAATTCGCGGCTGATGATTAAAATAGCGACCCAGGCAGGCAGTTCGGCAGTTTGTACCATTGCTATCATGGCGGCCGCGACTAATAATTTATCGGCAAGAGGGTCCATTAGTTTTCCGAAATTTGTAACCAGCCCGCGAGATCGCGCAATGTGCCCGTCCAGGGCGTCCGTCAGCGACGCGATAACGAATACGACCAGCGCTGAATAACGGCTTAGCGGTTCACCCAGTACCGCGTATGGATACAAAATTAAAAATACAGGTATCAGGCATACCCTCAATAGCGTAAGCTTATTGGGAAGATTCATCTAAGTTCTCCAAACAGATCATAGTCACGGGCTTTCGTAATTTTAATATTTACGAACGTACCGGAAATTATTTCATTATCGCTATGAAAAAATATTAGACCGTCTACTTCATTACTATCACGATACGAGCGTCCACAATAAATAAAATCTTTTTCGACAGGCTCCTCTTCTTGGATAAGATCATCTTCCTGAATAAGATCATCTTCCTGGATAAGATCCTTTTCTATACGACCTTCGACCAATACGTTCAACGTTTTTCCGATAAACGATTTATTTCTTTCCAGCGATATGCCCCTTTGCAAGCGGAGAATCGCGTCTTTACGAGCTCGTTTAATCTTGTCCGGGACTTGATTTGGCATATTGGCCGCCGAGGTTCCGTCTTCTCGTGAATAGACGAACACACCCAATCTATCAAATTGCATATCCGCCACAAACTTCTTTAGTATGTCAAAATCCTGTTTAGATTCTCCGGGGAAACCAGATATCAGGGTAGTGCGCAGAGCAATATCCGGCATTCTTTCTCTCAGCTTATTAATTAATTCGCGCAAATCCTCTTCATCGCTTCTGCGGCGCATTAACTTTAAGATTCGATTGCTCGCGTGTTGAATCGGCATATCTATATAATGACAAACCTTGGGATTTCGCTCAATTTCGTTAATTATTTCAGGCGTGATGTTTTCGGGATAGGCGTACATAATCCTTAGCCAAAGTATTTCCTCTATATTTGACAGCCGCCTTAATAATTCCGGTAAACATGGCTCACCCCAATCTTTTCCATAACAGGCGGTATCCTGAGCAACCAGAATCAGTTCTTTTACGCCTTGCTCCGCAAGCGACCGCGCCTCCTCCTCCAGACTGTCAATTGATCGGCTCTTATACGCGCCCTTTATAGAGGGGATAGTACAATACGTACAATGATTGTCACATCCGTCCGCGATTTTAAGATAAGCGAATCCGGTATGTGTACTCAAAACCCGCCGAATATTTGCTGACTTCTCAGATTCAGCCCCGGATTCAGATAAACTTTCAGATTTTCGCGAATCGGAAATAATCTCGCTTAATTTCTTGGATTCACTTGTGCCTAACACGGCGTCAACTTCCGGCAACTCTCTCCGAATATCCTCTTTATAACGTGTCGCCATACATCCGGCGACAATCAATTGTTTGCATGAGCCTGAAATTTTGTACTCCGCCATTTCCAGCACGGTTTGTATGCTCTCTCTCGTCGCGTCCCCGATAAAACCGCAAGTATTGACTATTATCACATCCGCGGTTTCCGGTTCGTTTATTATCTCGTGGCCGTTGGCGTCCAATCGCCCCAACATAAACTCGGCGTCCACCAGATTTTTATCACAGCCCAACGATACCAAGTAAATTTTCAATTACAATCCACTCGTCATTCCCCTCCACTGCTCCATCTTTACAAGAACTTTCCGCGGCTTGCTCCCGTCCTCGGGCCCTACTATTCCACGCGCTTCCAATTCTTCTATCAGTCGGGACGCCCGATTATACCCTATGCGAAACTGTCTTTGAAGCATTGAAGCCGATGCCTTACCCTTAGAAATAAGAAATTCTACCGCGTCATTATAAAACTGATCCAAATCTCCGGAATCCCAATTGCGATTGGTATCGATAACGCGCTCCGCCATTTCACGGTCCGGCATGACAGGATTTTGTTCCTTTAAAAAATCCACCAGTTCTTCCACTTCATGGTCGGAGATTAACGCGCATTGCACCCTTATGGGTTTTGCGCGCCCCACCGGCAAGAATAGCATGTCGCCCTTGCCCAATAATTTTTCCGCGCCGGTCATATCCAAAACAGTTCTAGAATCCGTGCCGGATGATACCGCAAAAGCCATGCGCGAAGGCACATTCGCCTTTATAAGCCCTGTTATAACATCGACGGACGGGCGTTGAGTAGCCAATATCAAATGTAATCCGGCGGCTCTTGCCTTCTGTGCCAGGCGACAAATTAACTCTTCAATTTCGCCCTTGGCTACCATCATTAAATCCGCTAATTCGTCCACTATTATCACAATTTGCGGCAAAACGTCTGTTTCACCGCGTTCGAGCTTTACGGCGTTAAAGCTTTTCAAATCGCGAACATTTGTCTCCGCGAATAAATTATAACGAATATCCATCTCCGCGACCGCCCAGGCCAGAGCCGCGGATGCTTTTTTGCACTCGGAAACAACCGGTACCAGCAGATGGGGGATACCATTATATACACTTAACTCGACGACTTTCGGGTCTATCATCAACAGTTTAACTTCATCGGGGCGAGCTTTATAAAGAATGCTGGCAATAATCGAATTAATACAAACGCTCTTTCCGGAACCCGTAGCCCCCGCGATGAGCAAATGGGGCATTTTGGCGACATCCGAAACTACGGCGTTACCGCCGATATCCTTGCCCACGGCAAAAGCCAGTTTGGATGGATAACTCTTAAAAACCTCGTCGTCTAAAATCTCGCGAAGAAAAACAGGCTGCATTTCTTTGTTTGGGATTTCGATACCGACAGCGGATTTTCCGGGGATAGGCGCCTCGATTCTAATACCCTGCGCCGCCAGGCTTAACGCGAGATCGTTAGATAGATTCGCGATAGAGCTAACCTTTACCCCTTGACCGGGCGAGAGTTCGTAACGCGTAACGGTGGGGCCCACGCTTACTTCTACAACCTTTGCTTCTACCTTAAAGCTGCGGAGTGTATCCTCCAGCTTTTTAGCGTTTTCCAAAATATGTGTCTTGGATTCGATAGCGGTCGTATTGGTGTTTTTTTTAAGAAAATCTATTGAGGGCAATTTATAATCCGCAAAAACCTCGGCGTCGCAGATACCGTCCGGGATACTCATGGATTTTAACGGCGGCTCGGAATCCGTATATTTGCGAGAAACGTCGGGTTTGCTGGAAAGCAGAATTAATTCCCGCTCATCGTTTTTTGATGAACTCGGATTTATTTCGTCGTCAAGAAATAAAGTCTCACCGGTATCGATAGTTTCAAAGGGTTCGGCTCCAAAAGGCAAGTGGGAGAACATTTCATCAATAAACTCGGTATCCTGAGACTCTTCGGTATCGACAGGAGCTTTTTTTACGGCGGGTTTTATATCTTCTATATATTCTATAGACAGCTGTTCGCTGTTTTTAGCTGAATCATCTAATTCTTCTACCAATCCACGCACGGGAATATTATCTATCTCCCGCGAAAAATTGTGTACGGAGAATCTGTCGTTAGCCGATCTAAACGCGACAGGACGCGCTTGAAGGTTTGATCTGCGCTTTCTGTTTCGGTTTCTCTTAAAATCCACCAATAAAATTTCTTCGCTTTGGCGCTTTTGTTTTGGTGGTTGGGGATCACTTTGAGGCGGCGGATCGATATGCTCCGACTTCTTTTTGAAAGAAAAATTATTTGTGTCGGAAGATTTTTTGTCCTGGGAATTCTTTTTTAAAAAAATAGATTTTTCTTTATCGGCCGTCTCATCCGAGCTGTCATCCGCAAAACCCGACTTTATATAAAGCGCAAGCCCAACCACGCTTCCAAAAACGTCGCGCAGTGTGGCGGTTAAAGACCTGCCGGTCAGCAGAATGACAGTCGCCGCCAAAAAAATAACCAATAAAAACATAGAGCCAACATATCCTATAGCCTCACAGATTGAATCGCCAATTATACCGCCGATCAATCCGCCGTTAGAAAATGAACCGTCTATATAATACGCCTGAAATAACTCGTCGCCTGAATAATTTACAGGCGAACTGCCGGAAATACTAAGCAAATGCGCTATGGAAATAACGCACAAAAGCGCGGCTGCGCTCCAAAAAATACGTCCTTTTTTTCTTTTGCCCGGGGAAATCATCTTGCGCCAGGCAACCATAAAAACCATTATGGGCACAGGCAAAGCCCCGAAACCCAACATTCCAGTAATATATAAACTAAGATCTTCGCCGATTACCCCGCCGCCTTCCGGTATATAAACGCTTATCATCAAAAATACCGAAAGCCCCACGAATAACAAACGAAGTATCTCCAGATACAATGGATTAAGAGCTTTCTTTGCCGCTTTTTTTCCGGCGCCTTTTTTCTCTTCCATGAAAAATTACACTTCCTCTTTTGCTTATACCCGCAAGCGAAATCATTTGTCATCCGTACGGTCTTTTTAGCGCAATACCTCATCAGACGTCCACTTGCGTACCTTGTGGGTACGCGGCGCAGCCATCTTCTTTGTCTTGCGCCAAAAATTCTCGTATGTTATTGGCAAATGCTTACGCTCGTGAGTATAACAGCTCTTTTAAAATACGGTTCTACATCAAACCGACCAATTTAGGATGGATTACGCTACTTCGTAACCCGCTTCTGTTATGGCGTTTTTAATGCTCTCCAACGACGCAAGTTCCGGATTATGCGAAACAGTAACGGATTTGCCTTTAAGATCAACCTTAACGTTCTTAACACCGTCCAGCCCGCCGACAGCGGTTTTCACAGTTTTCACACAATGATCGCAGGACATTCCGTCAACGGATATTACCGACTTTATAGATTTAGAAGCAAACATATGTACCTCCATAAAAATTATTTTCAATTTATTTTGTGAAACCGCTATAATAATATCACAAGACTTGGGCAATGTAAATTTTAGAATTGTTTTTTTAAAATTGCAGTTTTTTTAAAATTGCTTGACATTTTTCTATGGCCGAGTATAATTAATTTGTAAATGATAATTATTACTAATTGGAGGATTTTAAAATGAAAAAATGGGTATGTCAGGTTTGCGGTTATGTGCATGAGGGAGAGCAGCCGCCGGAAGTATGTCCGCTATGTAAAGCTCCCGCCAGCAAGTTCACTCTTTTGCCGGAGGAGGGCCTTGTGTTTGCGGATGAACATAAAATCGGCGTGGCAAAGGATGTAGATCCCGAGGTCGTCGAGGGTTTAAGACAAAACTTTGAGGGAGAATCCCGCGAGGTAGGCATGTATTTGGCTATGAGTCGTCAAGCGGACCGCGACGGCTATCCGGAAGTAGCGGAAGCGTTTAAACGGTATGCGTTGGAAGAAGCGGAACACGCTGCCAAATTCGCTGAATTGCTAGGCGAAGTCCTTGAGGCGGATACGAAAAAGAACTTGCAATTGCGTGTCGCGGCAGAACATGGCGCTACGGCGGGTAAAAAAGAGCTTGCTACCAAGGCGAAGCAGCTTAATTACGACGCCATCCATGATACCGTGCATGAAATGTGCAAAGATGAAGCTCGCCACGGGAAGGGATTCCAAGGATTGCTGAACAGATATTTTAAATAAGAATTTTTGCGGAATAGAAAACAAAGCCGCGCAACCTTTTACCTGAGAGGTTGCGCGGCTTTACTTTCATCTGATCTTTACTCTCCGTAAAAATCCTCGCCCTATTCGACTTTACGGTTATTCTTACGGTTTATTTGTCGTCCCATAATAAAAAGTCACCAAAACTCCGGTTGTACATACTATAAAACTGTAGAGACAGAAAAAATTTACAAGGAGGCCAGTTTATTAAATGGGAGCATTTGAATTGAATTCTTCCACGAGTCGAAGAGACGATATACGAGGAGCTGACTGTCTTAATCCCAGACGGCTTAGAGAAGAATGCATCATCGCCTTAAAAGTGTACGACAGCTGCAGACAGCAAGATTGTCTTACACCGGCGAAAATCGGTCCCGCGCGTTCCGCGGAGCACGTATGCATCGGCGATGACCACATTCACGAGGGCGATATTATCGACCCGCCTGATAACGCTGCGTCTGTCACAATTGATTTCTTGAAAATCAAGAAAATCATAATTGTTGATAAGAAACCCAATCCCTTCAAAAATGGATTCTGGGATATAGACCTTAAATACGTCTTTGAGTATCGACTTACCTTCCGAGAAGCTGACGGAACAGTCATCGGCTGCCTTCGCGCCAATAGTATTTTTAACAAACGCATAACGTTGTTTGGATCTATCGGCAGCGATTTGGCGTTTTCCACGGATCTATTCAGACACATGGGAGACTCCACAATGGATTCCGAGCCATTTATTATGGCGGAGGGAAAGGCCGTTGCGCTTACCGCAGAGCTGCATCACAGAAGGCATCATCATCACCATCACAAACCGCCTCACGACCCATGCTGTCCGTACCCTGATGATGAGCTTTTAGATATACGCGTGCCAAACGAAGTGTTAGTTACAATCGGTTTGTTCTCAATCGTGAAATTGTTCCGTCTGGTGAACTTGAGCGTTGAGTCCAAAGGTTTCTGCGTACCGGAAGAGTGTGACGAACTTTCACCGCTCAATCCATGTGAATTCTTTGATAGACTGGACTTCCCGCTGGATATTTTCTCCCCTCCGCAAAAACCTGAGTTCGTTGCCGGTATAAGCGGCAACATCCCAAGAGAACGCGATGATTGCGGCTGCCGGATATAAAGTACACTAAATAAACTTAAAAAGGGCTGTCGCAAAACAGCCCTTTTTAACGTATTCCCGGAAGTGACGCCGCCATTTTCCGCTCCGGTGCCAACACCGTTATAGCGGTGCCTTTTCCGGCTTTGCTTTCAAGCTGTATCTCGCCGCCGATACTCATCACAATATGCTTAACAATCGCAAGCCCCAATCCGGTTCCCGCGACTGACTTTCCACGGCCGGAAGCGTTTACGCGATAAAATCTCTCAAAGATTCGGCTTTGAGCGAAAGGCGCTATTCCTATGCCCGTGTCGGCGACTGTAATAACCGCGCCGCGCGGTTCTGATTTTACCGAAATATTTACAGTCCCATCCGGCACGTTATATTTGATTGCGTTCTCGACAAGATTTCTAATCATATCATAACTCTGCCTCCTGTCCGCGCTGATATAGACGTCATCGCAATCAAGCGTTACAGAAATATTCGCTTCAATAGCTTGTGGAGACAGAGATTCAAAGACTTCTTTCGCTATTTCCCTCAAGTTCACAATTTCGGTGTCGGCGCTCGCGTTCCCGGTTTCAAGGCGTGATATTGTCAAAATATCAGAAATAAGGCTGCCCATTCTCTGCGCCTCGCTAGAAATTCTCGCGTAGATCTCACTGGTCTTTTCCTTGTCCATCAGACTGTTCTCAAGCACTTGCGAAAACCCCAATATGGATGTAATCGGCGTTTTTAGCTCATGAGAGGCGTTGGCAAAAAATTCGCTTCTAAATTCTTGGGCTTTGCGGTCGGCAGTCACATCAATAAATAGAATCGTCGCGCCCGCGTCGCCAAAATATTCTCCCCAAACCGGCGATACACGCACCGAATAAATCTCGCCGTCCTCCACACTCAAATCGAAAATACCCGAGTAGTTTTCCGTAATGGCTTTATCAACGCTGCCCACTATCTTAGCGCCGCGCGTTAAAACTGAAATATCCTGTTCTAAAATATCTATCTCGCAATGAAATATTTTTTTTGCGCTGTTGTTGACGAGCTGTATTTTTTTATCCGCGCCCAACAACACAAATCCCTCTGCCATATTTGACAGGATATGTTCGATCTTATTTTTCTCAGCCGCGGTTTCAAGTTGTGAACGGTTGATTTTATCAAGCAAAACTCTGATTCTTCCCGCTATTTTGTCAATTTCATAGTAACCGCCGCCCAAGGCGTCGTAATTTCCGCCGGCAATATCGTCAGCGACTTTTTCCAGCGGAAATATAACCCTTTTGGCAAAGGCGTTCGCGATAAAAGCCGCTATAAGCGACGCGGCAAGCAAAGCAACTACAACAGTCGGAATTTGACGGACAACCGCGCCGTCAAATCCCGAATATCCTTGTGCCAGCCTAAGAATATTACCATCGGACAGCTTAATCGCCGCGTACATAAATGGGTAACCCAGCGTTTCGGAGCTTCTGCTTACCGTGACGGGGCTTTTCGTGTTTGCTCTTTTTATTTCCTCACGGTCACTATGATTTTCCATAGCGGCGGCATCGGCGGTTGAATCCGAGATTACACTGCCATCTGGCGCGACTATCGTGACCCTGCCGCCCCCCGCCACCCCGGAAAGATAATCCGCGTCGGCATTAACCTCATATTGGCGCGACACGGCAAAACACAGCGCGCGGATATGTTCCCGAGTCTGCTTCTCTTCGTTTACCGCGTATAACGCCGCCGAAATAGAGGCGCATATGAGCGCGGTAAGCAAGATAATCGTGACAAAGCGAAGATATATAGCGTTTCTCATGTCGGAACCCCACAAAAACGATAACCTACGTTGCGTATTGTTTTTATATATGTTTGATTTTCGGCGCTGTCGTTCAATTTTTGGCGCAAAGATCTGATATGCGCGTCAAGAGTACGAGTTTCACCCACATAATTGCAGCCCCAGACTGCGTTTAGAAGTTCATCTCGCGGGATTACGCGGTCGCTGTTTATAACGAGCAGATGCAAAAGCTCAAATTCCTTATACGTTAATTCAATCAGGCTGCCGTCCAGCATCACCTCTCTGGCGGCGGGATTAATTATCAAAGCGCCGTATCGGAGCGGAGAAGCTTCCGTCGGCGCGGTTCTTCTAAGCAGCGCCCGAACCCGCGCCGCGAGTTCCATCAGCCCGAAAGGCTTGGCAAGGTAGTCGTCCGCCCCCGCGTCAAGCCCGACGACCTTATCGGTTTCGGCGTCCTTTGCTGTTAGCATTAGTACAGGAAGCGACTTAAACGCGCTCCTTGACCGTAAAATTTTGACCGCGCTTACCCCATCCATTCCGGGCAGCATAATATCAAATATCATCAGTGACGGCCTGGTCTTTTCACAGGCGGCAAGGGCCTCCTCCGCGTTTTCAAAAGCCGATACTCTGTACGAAAAGCTGGTAAGCACCATTTTAAGCATTTCTCGGATATTTTCATCGTCCTCCGTCACAAAAATCAAGTCCGGCATAGCGCTTACCTCCCACTATAGCAGTTTCACAAAATAAGCTAAAAATAAAGAAGATAGTTACAATATTTTTTTGTTTTTATAATTGCCTGTCAGCCAAAATTCCACCCATTCGCAGATATTGACGGCGTGATCGGCGATGCGTTCCAAATATTTCGCAATCATGAGAAAGTCAACAGTGTTGTTATGAATATCCATGCCCAGCTTTAGAATACCGGAAATATCATTCTTCACATCGCAAAACAGATTGTCTACCAAATCATCGGCGTCTATCGTACTTTTCGCCAGTTCTAAATCGCGGTTTACAAACGCGGTAACAGCGTCATGAACCATTTTGACCGCGTATTCGGACATTTTTGGAATATGCCTTACTATGTCAAAAATATGTTCGCCGGTAATTTGCGTCGAAAGCAAGGCTATGTCCTCGGCGTTATCCCCGACGCGCTCCATATCGG
>JAISRJ010000270.1 GCA_031273705.1 Clostridiales bacterium | reverse complement strand
ATGATGATTTGCCATTTTAAAATTATGGTTTATTAAGTAACGATAATTTTATTTCTAAGAAATGAGGAAAATATATGATTCAAAAAAGACGTGGGCGCAGAAAGAAACGCGTTTGCACTTTTTGTGCCGATAAAATAAATGTTATTGACTATAAAGAGATTGGTAAAAGTCATAATCGTTATATCTCCGAACGCGGAAAGATCTTACCGCGCCGTATTACCGGAAATTGCGCTAAACATCAGCGCGCTTTGACTGTCGCTATAAAAAGAGCAAGACATATGGCACTTATGCCATACACTCAAGAATAATAAAAACCCCCGAATCCGATTAACCGGTTTGGGGGTTTTTATTGAATCTTTGGCTTTTCAACGGCTTTACAATTGATAAAGAAAGCTGTACAATTATTTTGCTAAGCTAATCAGGGGTTATTTAACCGGGACGGGGTTTGTTTATGAAAATGATTGTGTCAGAGGTAATCGCAAATGATGAAATTAAGTCAGGATTTTTTAATCTGCTCTTGAAGTTATCAGATAATAAGCTGTCGGACAACTTGAAACCAATCCCGGGTCAGTTTGTAAACCTTTATTTTGATACGGATATGCCCTTGCCCAGACCGATTAGCGTCTGCGATTTTGAGGACGGGGTTTTACGTCTGGTATATCAAATTGTGGGCAAGGGGACAAATTTATTGTCCATGAAAAAACCTGGAGAACCTTTAAGATTAACTTATTTTTTGGGTAATGGGTTTGATATTACTCGCGCGCATGGTAAAATCCTGATTGTCGGCGGAGGAATTGGTGTCGCGCCTTTGTTTTTTCTGGCTAAAATGATGGCCGGAAATAATCTGGAAATAACCGTCGCTTTAGGTTTTGCTTCATCCGGTAAAATAATCTTGGCCGGCGAGTTTGAGAAATTATGTAATACATACATAGCTACAGACGACGGAAGTTTTGGTTATAAAGGAAATATTCTGGATTTCATCCGATCAAAAAATCACTTTACAGATTGTCATTTTATTTTCGCTTGCGGACCAAGGCCTATGCTTAGGGCATTAGCGGAATCAACTTCTAATTCTTCATATTTCAAAAAGCCGAGCTCCGTTCAACTTTCGATGGAGGAGCATATCGCTTGCGGAATAGGCGCGTGTTTGTGCTGTCCGGTCGCGGCGAATGAAAATGGTAATATTATTTATAGAAGAGTTTGTGCTGATGGTCCTGTCTTTCAGGCTGATTCCCTGATTTGGGGTGGTGCGTCTTGAACTTGGCTGTTAATGTCGCCGGTATAACTTTGAAAAATCCTGTAATGCCCGCCTCTGGTACTTTCGGCAGCGGGAAAGAATTTTCGGAATTTTTAGATCTTAATAGATTGGGGGCAGTGGTCACAAAAGGGGTCGCCTCTGTTTCATGGTCTGGTAACCCTCCGCCTCGCTGCACCGAAACGGCGTCTGGAATGCTTAACAGCGTTGGTCTGCAAAATCCTGGTGTCGAAAGTTTTATTCGGAACGATCTGGAATTTCTAAAGAATTTTAATACAAATATAATTGTCAATGTATGTGGGCATAGCATATCCGAATACATAGATGTTGTAACCGCTTTGAGAGATACGCCGGTACATATGCTTGAACTTAATATTTCTTGTCCGAATGTGGCGGAGGGTGGTATGAGCTTCGGTACGGATTGTCACATGGTCGAAAAGGTGGTTTCACGGGTTAAGAAGCATTGCCGTCAACCTCTTATTGTAAAGCTTAGCCCAAATGTCACGGATATTTGCGAAATCGCTAAAGCTGCTGAAAGCGCAGGAGCCGACGCGCTTTCGATGATTAACACCTTGCTTGGAATGAAGATTGATGTAAAGCGTCGAAACTTCTCGCTGGCAAAAAAAGTCGGCGGATTGTCGGGGGCGGCGATAAAACCCATCGCGGTAAGAATGGTCTATCAGGTTCGGAGGGCTGTAAAATTGCCTATTATAGGGATGGGGGGGATAATGACCGGCGAGGACGCGATTGAATTTTTAATGGCCGGCGCGACAGCCGTCGCGATAGGCACGGCAAGTTTTCATACACCGACGGCGTGTATCGACGTATTGGACGGAATAGAAGTTTTTATGCGCCGATACAATGTTCCGGATGTAAACGATTTTGGTAGGATGCTGGAGAGTAACTGAAAGATTTGTTTTGCAACGCTATACTCGCGAGTATAATTTCAAACGCGGCATATTAAGTATTGGAGGCTGAAATGTTGTCTATTGAACGGGTAGAACATATCTTCAAAGAAACAGGAGTGCTTTTGACCGGGCATTTTTTGCTCACCTCTGGGCGGCACAGCGATAAATATATGCAGTGCGCGAAAATTCTTCAATATCCTCATTACGCCGCCGAATTGACAAAACATTTGGCGCTGGCGTTTGCCGACGACGAAATCGACGCCGTAATCGGTCCCGCAATCGGTGGAATAATCCTTGCTTACGAATTAGCAAGACAATTGGGTGTAAAAAACTTGTTCGCGGAACGTGAATCAGGTAAAATGTCGTTGCGCCGTGGGTTTTCTCTGGAAAAAGGCAGCCGTGTCGTTATCGCCGAGGATACCATTACCACCGGCGGAACAGTAAGGGAAGTTATAGAGCTTGTGCGCGAAAACGGCGGTATTGTAGCGGGTGTTGCCTCGTTAGCGGACAGAAGTATGGGTCAGGTTGATTTTGAATCGAAGTTCATCTCGGTTTACACAGCCGATGTCAAGAACTGGGCGCCGGACATTTGCCCGCTTTGTGCCGAAGGTCGCGTTCCGTTGGTAAAACCCGGCAGCAGAAAAACTATTTAAGTGCGGAGGATATATGCCAAGAGCGTTAATCAGTGTTACGGACAAGACAGGAATTTGTGAATTTGCAAGTAAATTAGCGGATTTAGGCTACGAAATTATCTCCACAGGCGGAACATATACAAAATTAACGGAGGCGGGTATTAAAGTTATTACTGTTTCGGAAATTACGAATTTTCCGGAGTGTTTTAACGGTAGGCTTAAAACATTACACCCAATGATTTTCGGCGGTATTTTAGCCATTAGAGAAAATGACAGCCATAGATTACAGATGAACGCGCTGGGTATTGCTCCGATAGATATTGTTGCGGTTAATTTGTATCCCTTTAAACAGACAATATCAAAGCCGGGCGTCACATTGGAAGAAGCCATAGAAAATATTGACATAGGCGGTCCGTCCATGATTCGCGCCGCAGCTAAAAACTACCGGGATGTTTCGGTATTGACGGATCCGACGGAATATGATTCCGTAATATGTGAAATTAAGAAAGATGGTCATGTAAGCCGCGAGACTAATCTTAGGCTGGCCGCGAAAGCCTTTATACATACCGCCGATTATGACAGCTTGATAGCGTCATATCTTAAAAAACAGGCGAACATAGAACCCTTTCCGGGCAGTTTAAGCCTTACATACGAAAAGGTTCAGGATATGCGCTATGGTGAAAATCCTCATCAAAAGGCAGCTTTTTATAAGGAAAAAATCCCACCAAAAAGTAGTTTGGCATCCGCTAAACAATTGCATGGAAAAGAATTGTCGTTTAATAATATAAATGACACGCATGGGGCGTTGGAACTTTTGAGGGAATTCGACGAACCGACCGTTGTTGCGTGTAAGCATTCTAATCCATGCGGTGTTGGCAGCGCGAATTCCTCAGATTCTATTTTTCAGGCGTGGTGCAAGGCTTATACCGCCGATCCAGTATCGATATTCGGCGGTATAATCGTGGCAAACCGCGAAATCGATATCGAAACCGCAGTCGATATTAATAAAATATTTGTAGAAATAGTTCTTGCTCCAAGTTTCAGTCCAGAAGCCTTAGAAATTCTAACTAAGAAAAAAAATATTCGTATCTTGCAATTAGATATAAATAAAACGGATGAGGGCTTTGATCTTAAAAAGGTTTCGGGTGGCTTACTGGTACAGGAAAAGGATAACGCGCTGTTGCCCCGGCATGAGTTTACAGTAGTCACAAAGCGGCCCCCGACCGATAAAGAGACAGAGGATCTTATATTTGCCTGGAAGATTGTAAAGCATACAAAGTCCAATGGTATCGTTATTGGTAAGAATAAGCAATCCATAGGCATCGGACCGGGGCAGGTAAATCGTATCTGGGCTGTTAATCAAGCTATAGATCATGGGTTAGAGGCTTTGGGCACGGATCTTGTAAAGGGTTCGGCGCTGGCTTCCGACGCGTTTTTTCCGTTTCCTGATTGCGTTGAAGCGGCGGCGGCGGCTGGTATCTCGGCAATTATCCAACCAGGTGGTTCCAAAAATGACGACGAATCTATACAAGCTTGCGACAAATACGGCATTGCAATGATATTTACCGGCATGAGACATTTTCGACATTGATCAGGTTGCGCGGCTGTGATATAATTAATTGATCATCACTGGGGGTGATTTATTTGGGTGAAGTCTTTAAAGAACAACTCGTCAAACGCGCCTCAAATTCTAAGGACACAGCTAAAAGGATTGGGATTATTGTTTTGGCTGTGCTTATACTATTTATTTGTACTATTATACCAGTGATACAGTCGTTTTTGATGTTTATCGTCGTGGGCGTGGCATTCGGGGCGTTCTTTCTTATGTCGTTGCTTAATGTAGAGTATGAGTACGCTTTTACAAACGGCGAATTGGATATAGATATTATATACAATCGTAGCCGCCGCAAGAGGGCTTTTTCCGGTATAGTGAAGGATTTTGAAGTTATGGCTCATGTGGATGATAAAGCTTACGCGGGCGACTTCCATAATGTTACAGAAATAAAAGATTTCTCCAGCGGTGTCGTTAATGTCAACACTTACGCGTTTTTGAGCACATACAAAGGCAAACGTTTAAAAATTATTATAGAACCAAACGATATGATGTTAAAGGCTTTTTCAACTGTGCTCACACCCAGGAAACTGCATAAGAAATTGTAAAATATTGGAGTTGATTTACCGTGGTGGAAACGGATAAGCAAGAATTAAAACGCGAAATCATTAGCTGGACAAAGACTGTAGTCTTAGCGGTGGTGTTTGCACTCTGTATTACCCAATTTGTTATAGTAAACGCAAAAGTGCCCACCGGGTCGATGATGGATAATATCCAACCTAACGACCGCATAGTCGCTTTTAGGCTGTCCTATCTAAACTCTGATCCTAAGCGTTTTGATATTGTGGTTTTTCATAACCCCGACAACCGATCTCAATTGTACGTAAAGCGTATTATCGGTTTGCCGGAAGAAACCGTTACAATCCGCGACGGTAAAGTATATATAAATAATGAACCGGTTCCTCTGGACGATTCATTTGTGCGCGAACCTCCATATAAAGAGGATTTTGGACCATATACTGTCCCGATGGAACATTATTTTATGATGGGCGATAACCGTAATACTTCGCTGGACGCTAGATATTGGGATAACAAGTACGTACCCAAGAACGATATTTTAGGTAAGGTATTATTTAGATATTATCCGGGAATAAAAAGCTTGCTAGATATTTAAATGTGTGTTATTATTGTTTAACCCATTAATAGTCTACCAAATTGGTTGGATTTATCCCGAAGGCTAATATTCTAATATTTAGGAGTGATAAAAGTGGCAAGGGTTCAAAAAGATATGCTTATAAAAGATGTTTTACAGCAAGATAATGGTGTTATTCCGTTTTTGCTTAACGCGGGAATGCACTGCTTGGGTTGTCCTTCAGCGCAAGGTGAGACGCTGGAAGAAGCGGGCATGGTACATGGAATGGATACGGATGAAATTGATGGCTTGGTTGATTCCATTAATGATTATTTAAGAACAATCGCTTAATTATAAGGGTGTGTCAGAATTTTCAGACACACCCTTGGTTTTTGCTGTTTTCTGTTTTTAATTCAGCCGTTCAAACCCTGCGTGACAGGTTGGACCTTGCAGGTAATCTTCAATTCGTTCGCCTTTTTCAACAATCTGCTCTATAATGCAAAAAGTTTTATCCACAGCCTCCAGGTATTCGGATATTATCTGCGGAGAATGCGCGTAAGAAGCGTAAAACGCGTTACTCGCGAGGAAGCCTTGACGAAGCATTTCCTGAGTAAAGAAAGTCTTGTACTCCAGCGGATTATCGTAATCGAATCTAAAATGCGCTAAAGGGTCCATTCCTCCGACAGATATATGCAGATTGTGTTTATTGGCAAGGCGACTCCAACCTTTTTTTACCTGCTGGCCATACTCTATTTGCTTTTCCCAAACCCGTTCGCGTTGGTATACTTCAATAGTTTTGCAGGTTGCCGCCAGCGCCACCCGTTCTGTATAAAATGTGCTGCTGATAAATGTTCCCTGAGCCGCGTCCATAATCTCTTTTCTTCCTATTATCGCGGCAAGAGGATATCCGTTTGTCATTCCCTTCGCGAATACGGCAATATCAGGTTC
>JAISRJ010000287.1 GCA_031273705.1 Clostridiales bacterium | reverse complement strand
GGTATGTTTTTTCCGGCCAGTTTGCCGACGCGCTCGACCGCTATAGGCTTGCTGTTACAGAAGTTATCCGCTATCACGACATCAAGACCCTGCCGCGTGAGTTCTAATGCTGTATGGCTGCCGATGTAGCCAGCTCCGCCGGTTACTAAAATGCTCATGATTTTCAATCCCCTTTAAAATATTTACAATGTAACGAGCGGGCGGTCACAGGTCTACCATCCCCGCTAACTCAGCAAATTACCGGTTCCCACTTCTTTAATAGAACCGATAGGGAACATTTTGCGAATCTCGTCGCCGGTAACTTTTTCTTTTTCAAGCAAAAGATCGGCGATTTGATGCAATACATCCAAATGAAGATTAATAATTCTTAGAGCTTCTTTATAGGCTTCCTCTACGATACGTTTTATTTCGCTGTCTATTATGGATGCGACTTGCTCTCCATAATTTCTGGTATGCGCAAGGTCGCGCCCAATAAATACCTCGTCGTTATCATCGCCAAGCTGAACCGGACCGACAGCCGGACTCATGCCGAACTTCATAACCATGTTGCGAGCTATAGTGGTAGCCCTTTCTATGTCATTTGACGCGCCGGTTGTAATGTCCTCTATAACAATTGCCTCCGCCGCCCTGCCGCCCAGCAGAGAAACGATAGTCTGTTCCATAAATTTCTTTGTTATATAGCCTCTTTCCTCACCGGGCAAAGGCATTGTATAGCCGCCCGCCATTCCCGTCGGAATTACGGAAATCATATAAGTAGGGTCAATTTCACTCAAAACCTCGAATAGAATAGCGTGACCGGCTTCATGATAAGCTGTTATTCTGCGCTCTTTATCAGAGATAACACGGCTTTTCTTTTCGGTGCCGATGCCGACTTTTACAAATGCTTTGCGCATATCTTCCATTTCAATCGCTTTTTTATCCATTCGGGCGGCGAGTAAAGCGGCCTCGTTTAATAAATTTTCTAAATCTGCGGGTGTAAAGCCCGATGTGGTTTGAGCTACGACTTTTAAATCTACATTTTTGGCTATTTGTTTGCCTTTGGCGTGAATTTTAAGCACGCTTTCGCGTCCCTTAACATCCGGTTTACCTACTACTATTCGGCGGTCGAACCTGCCCGGGCGCAAGAGTGCCGGATCCAGAATGTCCGGTCGGTTAGTGGCCGCCATTATTATAACGCCTTCGTTTAAGCCGAAGCCGTCCATTTCAACCAAAAGTTGATTCAACGTTTGTTCTCGTTCGTCATGCCCTCCGCCCAGACCCGCGCCTCTGCGGCGGCCGACAGCGTCAATCTCATCTATAAAGACGATACATGGAGTATTTTTTTTGGCTTGGTCAAATAGATCACGCACACGGGAAGCGCCGACGCCGACAAACATTTCTACGAAATCCGAACCTGATATAGAAAAGAACGGTACGCCCGCCTCACCGGAGACAGCCTTAGCAAGATATGTTTTACCGGTTCCAGGAGGGCCTACTAATAAAACGCCTTTGGGGATACGCGCACCTATATCGGTGAATTTTTTCGGCTGCTTAAGAAATTCAACAATTTCTTCCAGCTCCGCCTTTTCTTCCACCAGACCGGCGACCAGCTCAAAAGTAATCTTTTTTTTGTCGTCTACAGAGACCCTGGCACGGCTTTTACCGAAGGACATAATGCGATTGCCTCCGCCGCCCTGCATCTGCTGTACCATAAACATCAACAGAAAAATAGAAATAACCGCAATGACAATCATTGGAACCATTTGCCATAAAAAACTGGTTTTAGGTGTTGGCAACGTAGTAATCTGACTGCTTATGGAAGAATCATTGATAATATCCATAAATGTATCCATACTGGGAACTTGTATAGTATGGGTACGACCGTCGTTTAGCAGTGCGGTTGCGATTCCGGCATTGGGAATATCGGTGTCTCGCTGTATTGTTAGGTCCTTTACATTTCCCTCCGAAATATCATTTAGCAGGTTTGAATAGGTGTAAAGCTCTGGTTCTTGCTGCCTTAGTGGATTGAAATAATACGCCACACCTAATAGGATAAGGACAAAAATAATGAAATATAGGATTATGCTCCCTGCGTACTTGTTCACGCGTTACCTCCTCTAAATGCGCTGTATGCGCTTAAAATATAGTATCATAGCATATTGTAAAAAACAAGATGAAGATTAATGAAGATCAAAAGAAAGGCTGTGACTAACCTACTCGGTTTTGTCGCAGCCTTGATATTTACGTGGAAATATTTTTTACTTATCCAAATGAAAAGAATGAAAATACAAATTTACCTTAAGGCAAATTGTGTCACGTACAGCGTGATGAATCCGGGTATACCGAAAATTGCCGTGAAAATTATTGTAAACGCGTTTATCCCTACTGTCAGCCCTAAGCCCACAAACCCTATCAGACTATTAGCCAGCATAATACAAAAACCGGCGGCGGCGGCTTTTGCGAATATCTTTAGCAGTTTAAAAAGCACTTTATAGAAAAATAAAATAAGTACGAAAACCGCGCAGCCTGCAATTATCCAAAATAATACCTGCGGCGAACCCAAGAACATCCCCCCTATGCGGTTATATGCTTTTCCTTGCACCTCTTTATATAATAAGTATATTTTGCGTGAGCGGCTTTTATTTCGTAAATACATCCCTCTATCAGCCAAGGATCTGTTATAAATTGGAATTTATTATATAAATTATCCAAATCTTCTTGAAGTGAGGCGATGATTTCTAATACTTCACGCTCCTCCGATGTAAATTTTCCCTTAATTTGATTCTTTGTTTTGTGCGTCCGTGAAAAAAACGCAACGCTCTTTAGTGCGTAGGTAGACATGTGCTCCTCCTTACATCCCAGCGCTTAATCACGGGGATTTAAATCAAAGTCGCCATACAGCCGTTTCACAAAACGTCCATGCTTTCGTCGGCTCTCGCCCGTGTACCTACGGACGGGTAGGCGTCGATCATTTCTTACTCGATCTTTATCCGTTTTATCTCGCTGCATTTTTTAGTTTATTTTATTAAATTGATACGGAATCGAAATGGCTTATTTTTATTATAGCCGATTACTGGGTTTTTATTCCAAATTAATTCCAATTATTTGGAAAAACCTTATACCCACAAGTATGGTAGTGAAACGCGGGGTACCCGCATATGAATAATATTATCATACAAAAATAAACGCGATAATAGTGTCAAACATTGTTTAATATGACGAAAATTTGACGCTCGAAATATTCACGAGGACTTTTTATTGACATACGCCAAAGAAACCTTTACTATGTAGTAGCCATTATGTCAACACTTGGCGATGGTGGAAAAACACATCTCCTTACGTAAAAATTAATATTATATTATAATAAAGGAGGTTTTTGCTAGTGATAACTAAAAGCAAGATGATTTACGACGTGGACGACAAGCCGCCGATAGGCAAGGGTTTAGTCTTGGCGTTGCAGCACGTGTTCGCCATGTTCGGAGCGACTGTTCTCGTGCCGATACTCGTTGGGACGGATATTCTACCGATACCCGTCGCGCTGGCTATGTCCGGCATAGGCACACTTATTTACCAGCTTTGTACTAAAAACAAGTCTCCCGTTTACCTTGGTAGCTCATTCGCTTTCATAGCCC
>JAISRJ010000187.1 GCA_031273705.1 Clostridiales bacterium | reverse complement strand
TTCGCCGGGCTTAAAGCGGTGGGCGAATCCGTTGTTAAGCCTCTTGAATACTACACTAACAATTTGAACTCGACGCTAACATTATGTTATGTCATGAGAGAGCGCGGTGTTAAGCGCATTATCTTCTCCTCCTCCGCGACAGTTTATGATGGCGACAACACGATGCCGCTGACAGAATCCTCTAAAACCGGAAATTGCTCTAATCCTTACGGATGGACGAAGTTCATGATCGAGCGGATATTAACTGATATGGCGGCGGCGAACGAAAACTGGTCCGTGGTTCTGCTGAGGTATTTCAATCCGCTGGGCGCGGACGCAAGCGGAGATATTGGTGAAGATCCGGCGGGTATTCCAAATAATCTAATGCCTTTTATAGCCCAGACAGCGGTCGGCAGACAAAAAATACTCTTTGTTTTCGGGGATGACTACCCAACGCCGGACGGCACAGGCGTAAGGGATTACATTCATGTCGCGGACCTAGCGAAGGGTCACGTCGCGGCTATAAAATATTGCGAATCGCACATCGGCGCGAAAGCCTTTAATCTGGGTACGGGAAAAGGTACGAGCGTATTCGAGCTAAAGAACGCGTTTGAAGCCGTCACAGGCATTAACATTCCTTACAAAGTTATTCCGCGCAGACCTGGCGACCTGCCTGTGACATACGCCGACCCCACGCTTGCAAAAGCCGAGTTGGGCTGGCAAGCGGAAAAGAGTATAGACGAAATGTGCATCGACACTTGGCGCTGGCAAAAGCAGAATCCCATGGGGTTTGGCGAATCTAAAACGGCATCCTAATAAATGTCTGCAATTCCTTTATTATGTATGTAAACACAAACTGTAACAATAAATAAAGACTTCCCATAACGCACGCAATGTTGATTATCTTAATCTGCTGCGGGCGTTTTTCTATGTCCAAAAAAACCTCTATTATTGTTTGAACCAGAGCAATGATAAAAATCTGACCTATCAACACAAAGAATTCTCGCATTACATCATCCTCCTTATCTATGTATATTCTATTGGTGTGTATCTGAAAACTAAGATTGGGTAGATTTGCTAGGAAATTTTCTATTGTATTTGAAATATCACATTAATGATATTGCAATACCCAACAAACTATGATAGAATCCGATCATAGAGATACAGCACTTTCCATTAAATAGCAGTTTTGTTAAAAGGAGGCCGCGCAAAACCTTCAGCGCTGAATATATTATGAAAAAATCTACCAAAATAGTTTTGTTATTATCTGGCATTATAGCTATTCCAAACATTATTAATCGCGTAAATTTTATGATCCGCTCCGTTCCTTCCCGACCGTCAAACGAAGAGCAATTTTATAAATGGCGGTACGGACAAATCCGCTATGTAGTTAAAGGTTCGGGCGAACCCTTGCTGCTAATCCACGGCGTGTACCCCGGCGCGGATATGAGCGAATGGAAGCGCGTATCACCCTCCCTTTTCCGCAATCACAGGGTTTACACTATTGATCTGCTGGGCTTCGGTCGGTCTGACAAGCCAAATATGTCATACTCCGCTTACACCTTTACTACTATGATAAATGACTTTATTCGCGACATTATAGGGCAGTCGGTAATTGTAGCCGCCTCTGACTACTCCGCCGCTTACGCAATTATGGGCTACTGTTTTGATCCGACCTTGTTTAAAAAATTTTTACTGATTGCACCCGCCGGTATCAATAAAGGCTTCTCTCTGCCTACTCTTAGAAATTTAGTCGCGAAATGGTTTTTAGAGCTGCCTTTTATTGGAACTTCGGCTTATATGTTCATTACAAACTCTCCCGTCGGTCCTCAACTCTTTAAGGTGTTGCGCGCCGGTGACAATATCGCTTCCAATATGCCTTATAACCTTAACGCGACGGCATTTGTCGGTGGTCCAAACACACGTATGCCGATAGCGGCTCTGCTTTGCAAATTTTTAAACGTAAATATTAAACCAAAATTGAATAAAATGCGCCTCCCTGTGCTGATACTATCAAGGGAACATTATGGTTTGCCAAACAAATTAATGACCCATCGGCTGAAGCAATTTTTAAACTTTAACAATATTAATTGAAAATTTTGGTAGTTTATACTTTATTGAAGATCTTTTAGTAAAAGTATAACAAATATTAACCGCATTTTAGTGACTATTTCACGTCCTAAAAAAGGTTATCCCATTTATAATTTCGCAAAGCGCGTTTATAAGAATGCAAATAAACCCCTGCATTACCGCTCTGTATATTTTTTACCTATAGTACAAATAATAATTCCAGAAATAAAGCTTACTTTAAAAATAAACTATATTCTTAACTTGGGTTGTTTACCCCCGAGGAATAAATTTTTATTTTTAGCAGAAAAATATACAGGGGGAAAAATAAAGGAGGAATAGTATCTTGAAGGCAACCGGGATAGTCAGAAGAATAGACGATTTGGGTCGTGTAGTCATCCCAAAAGAAATAAGAAGAACCCTCCGCATTAGAGAGGGGGATCCGCTTGAGATATTCACTGACAGAGAAGGGGAAATCATCTTAAAGAAATACTCCCCTATTGGAGAATTGGGTACGTTCGCTAAAGAATACGCAGAAAGCCTTGCTCAATCAGCAGGGCATATAACCTGCATAGTAGATAAAGATCAAATCATCGCGGTTTCAGGCGGTGCCAAGAAAGAATTCATCGAAAAGCATATCTCTTCCGCTTTAGAAAAATCTATTAATCAGCGCAACACATTATTATCCAGTCGCAGCGAGGCAAATTTCGTACCTATATTAGATGAAGATGACCCAAGCACATATAACAACGAATTAATTACTCCGATAATAGCTGAAGGCGACGTGTTAGGCGCAATTGTATTTTTATCCATCGATAAGAAAATGGGCGAAGTAGAAGAGAAACTCGCTCAAACGGCAGCCGGATTCTTGGGCAAACAAATGGAACAATAATTTACGGAGAATGAGTCATTCAGATTCATTCTTTTTTTTGTGGCAGTTATACTCAGCCTGGGTGACTTGGCACATTAACGGGACAAATTCCGCAGGCAAGCGGCTGAAAACACGTCAATCAGTATAAGAGTGGCAAAGTTCCAGGTACTCTAAATTTTGGCAAACTGGCATTGCTTGCCACGTTGCCACGTTCACCACGTTCATATAGCGATTAACCATGTCATAATAGGCAGTAACCACAATACGAGAGTTTTATTGAAAAATGCGCCGAAAATGCGCCGAAAACCCTTGACAAATGGCTTTGAAACATATATAACTATCCTTGAAAGCCGCTAAACCCTTTAAATTCAAGGCTTTTAGGTACAAAGTTCTTATTTGAGAACAAAATTTAAGTATAAACAATCATGGAGGAAAAAATGAACAAATCAGAATTAATTTCTGCTATGGCAGCCAAAGCTGAACTAAGCAAAAAAGACACGGAAAAAGCTCTTGACGCTTTTAGAGAAGCTGTGCAGGAAGAGTTGGTTAACGGAGGCAAAGTGCAATTAGTCGGCTTTGGAACATTCGATGTGGCGGAAAGAGCCGCCCGCGAGGGCCGTAATCCCCAAACCGGCGAAACTATGCCTATTCCGGCTTCTAAAGCACCGCGTTTTAAAGTCGGTAAAGCTCTGCGCGACGCCGTAAACGGCAAATAATTCACTATGGATTTCCTATGCGTTTAGACAAATACCTTAAAGTCTCACGCGTGATAAAACGTCGTACCGTCGCTAATGAGGCTTGCGACGCGGGTCGGGTCTGTATCAACGGGAAAGTCGCAAAAGCCTCCGCCGAGGTAAAACAGGGCGACAAAGTGCGCGTCTCTTTCGGTTCAAATGTCACCGTGTTTGAAGTAGTTTCTATTAAGGAATCCGCGCGGAAAGACGAGGCCGGTCTGATGTACAAGATTTTGGAGGGGTAGTCATAACCATCCTTTCGGTACTATATAATAGTAGTACGATAATTTTCGGCGACGACAGCTTATGATTAGTCCGCCGCCATCTCCGAAAGGATGGATTTTATGCCCCCCGAAAAAACCAGCCCATCTAGGCATACAGTAAGTATAGATCGACGTAACGCCGTGTCTGTAACAGGCGTACTGGACGTAATATCATTTGACGAGGAGACAATCATCGCCGAAACCGAAATGGGCGTATTGATTATTCGAGGCCTTAATCTGCATGTAAACAGATTACATTTGGACAGCGGAGAATTGAGCGTTGACGGTGAAATTACCAGTATTACATACGAAGAAAACGGAATCGGAAAGTCCAAGCAAAACATTTTTTCAAAGCTCTTTAGGTAGCCGGTCATGATATTGTCCATGACCGAACAGGTAAAATTCTTTGCTTGGGTAACCGTGCTGGGCATGTCAGCCGGTTTTCTGTATGATTTTTTCCGTATTCTGCGGCGCACATTCAAACATCCGGACGCGCTTACTCAAGTAGAGGATTTGGTTTATTGGCTGGCAGCCACTGTATTTATTTTCTATTTTATCCTTCATTCCAATAATGGTGAGATACGCTGGTACGCTATATTCGGCGTGTTTGCGGGTATGGGTCTTTATCTTATGACCATAAGCAAGCTTATTATGAAAATATCCACCATTATTATTGATGTGTTGAAGAAAGTTTTGATTGTAGCAATCAATATTATACTTGCTCCGTTTAAACTGCTGGGCAAGCTGCTGATTATACCTATTGGGTTAATAAAACACTGGCTTTTAAAACAAGGGATTGCCGGTAAACGGATGGTTAGAAGCTGTAAGAGACACGCAAAAATACGTATAAATAAAATGCAAAGGGATTTTTCAATAATCCGAACCAAAATTTAGGATCGTGATGTGTTATGCGCCACAAACCAAAGAAAAAACTTCGCCCGTGGATTCACATCTGCTTATGGGCTATGATTTTAACCGCGTCATTAACAGCGATATTGATTCAGACACATTTGAAGCGGAATCAAACAAATAAAATTGGGGAGCTTACCCGTCAATTAGAGGCTGCCGAGTCTACACGTATGGAACTTCAACGTAAATTGGATTATAATAAATCCGAGCAATACGCGGAGGAATACGCGCACGACGAATTGGGTTTGGTGTATTCGGATGAGATAATAATTTACGACGACGGTTTTATAAAATAAAAAATAAAAGGGCAGACAAGGCGGCAGAATCGAAACAGCCATTCTGCCGCCTTGCCTTGTTGCTTGATACACTTCTATGTATTATTTTAAACGAACATCATATCGACGAGCAAAAAGACAAATATCGCTTGCAAGGCAAAGGAAGATAAAGCCGTATATACTCCGCCGTCGTTCGATAATCCAAATACCGCCGAAAACATATGTGAACCTAATATAACCGAACAAAAAATACCGGACGCCAGCAATGCCACAGATATAGAAATAGGAAAACCAATGGCTAGAATAATCGCCGATACGAACATAATAACCGTAAGTGGAGTTTGGGTTAGTGAGCTTAACGAGGCAAGCCGCAACACATTTCCATCGCCTTTAAATACATATATACCCATTAGATAAGATATTCCAACGAAACTTCCGATGGTCAACGCGCAGAAAAGTATGGATTGTATAAAGAGCAGTCCAATATTTGTAGAAAACATAGAAATATTAGAATCCGCCAAGAGTATCATCAAAAGACTCGCGCTTTTCTTAAGCCTAATTTGCAGCACGCACAATAAAATAAAAGTAGCGATAGGCTGTAAGGCAAAAAATGTAATGCAATCCATTATGTTAATTTTATATTTGCGAACAGTCTTTATCGGAGAGTTTACAAATCTTTTGAATAACTCGAACGATTTCATGACATGCTCACCGATAAGTTGAATATATTCCCTTCGATCAATGCCAACGTTGTCGTCCTTATCGTCGTCGCCATAATCATGGCCATAATCATGGCCATGATTATGGCGGCGCTCTTTATGGCGTGACTTAGAATGTTTTGGTTCCTCATCATCCGTGGCATAGAGTTCATCTTTACTAAGTTTAACAGTCTCCGCAGATTCCATATTAACCGCATTCTGCTTCCCGGTGTAGTTTTGGTCCGTCTGTGTATAACTTGCCGCTTGCATTTGATCACTTTGCCGTTGAGCCATATAAGCTTGAGCCGCGTACGGCTGCACATTTTGATTCGCGCAGCTGCACGACTCACCGTCCTGTAAAATTCTCCCGCATATTAAACATACTTGAGACATCTCAGCCCCCTCTGCTTACTACTGTTACTCTTGAGCGCGAGTATAACCGCTACCCTATATTACTATTATACAACACATTTTTACACAAATCAACTTCTTGAAATACTACTGCAGTGGAAAATTCATCTATTCTGTCTTTTAACTAATTTTGATAATTTACTCCCAAATGGTATCGACCTCAAATCTTCTTCTTTAATGCCATTAATTAACAGTAATAGAATCAGGTAAATTATCAGACCCAATATTACGGAGACGAATACACTGACGGGATTGTTATTCGACAGCTTAAATATTCCATAGTAGGAAACATAGCATACCGCGCCCATCAAGCTCGCGCTTAAAAGAGGCTTAACAAATACACTTATATAGTCCAGATTTACTCTTGTAGATCTAACCAAGAAAAACAAATCAATAAATGAAGCCACAACATAGCAAGCTATCGTACTAAAAACCGCGCCCAAAATATTTATTTTGGGATTGGAAATAAGCAAAAAGTTTAAGGGAACTTTTATAAGAGCGCCGCATACAGCGCCTAAAACAGGGGTTTTCACATGACCCGTGCCCTGTAGCATCCCCGTGGTTATTTGAGCCAGAGACAGGAAAATAACACTTATACCACCCCATCTCAATAGCTCTCCGCCTCCCGACTGACCGGGAAATAATAGACTAATAATAGGCGTACCTAAAACACTGACGCCTATCGCGGCGGGAATACATATCATCATCGACACGCGCAATCCGATATTTACTTTCGAGTGGACGGCGGCTCTATCCTTTAATATGGCGGAGGAAGCGACACTGGGAATAGAAGCGGTGGCTAAAGCGGAGGAAATAGTAACCGGAAGGGTAATGAGAACAATAAATTTACCGGAATATTGCCCAAATAAGCGCGCTATCTCAACACCGTCGAAAGCTTGTGACATTTCAAGACACTTGCTTATCATTAAAGTATCTATTATTCCGGATATACTGAAAATAGCCGTTCCTATTATTATAGGAACAGTGGTTTTTATTAAAATATGTAAAAGAGCGCCGGGGGATTCAGTGAGTTTTTCCCGGCTTTTCCTGATTGTCTTTTTTATTCGGACCGACCGTAAGCAATAATATATCAGCACGACCATAAGCCCCGCCAAGGCGCCGATACCGGTACCGGCGGTACCGCCGGCGGCGCCGAATTCCGGACCGCTTTTATAGAACATCCAAGCTAAAAATACACTGAAAACGACATTAAAAATTTGTTCTATTACTTGTGAAAAAGCGGTAGGCACCGTTGTGCCCATTCCCTGAAAATATCCACGAAAGACCGCCATAATTCCGACTATCAAAACGGTTGGGGATAACGTAAGCAAAGAATAATAGCTTGGCGGCTGCCCTGTTAAATTAGAGATACCACGAGCGCCAAACAGCATTACGAGCGCGCAAATAATCCCCATACCGGCAGAAAGAGCGAGAGCCGAACGAAATACTGCGTGAGCGTTTTTATGCTGCCCCAGAGCTATCCGTTCAGAGACCATTTTTGAAATCGCGGCAGGAAGCCCCGCGGATGACAAAATAAGAAAAAAGTTATATATCTGATAGCCTGCCGCGTAATAGGCGTTACCCTCATCGCCGATTAATTGCGTAAGTGGAAGTCGATATAAAAAGCCCAAAAACCGCGAAAACATCATTGCTCCGGCTAAAATAGCCGCTTGCTTAACAAATTTGTTAGCTTCCCTTGCCATATGTTCCCCCATATCCGCAGTATTTCTATACTCGCCCGTGAGTATAAGTCAAAAACATTATAGCAATTTTATCTATGTACTGCAAAGCTTTTTCGATATACAGGCGTATTCAATTTCCCATTTTTGCCATACTAATAGAAAACCATAGGAGCGGATATATGGAACTGATGGATAAAATAATTTTAAAAAAGACAGAGACTGTCTTTATAGTCGAGAATCTAATGCTCAAGAATAATGGCATACTTAACAGTATTTTGAGAAAGATGCGTTTTATGTATGAGGAATTGGGATATAAGACAACATTACTGGTGTGTAATTATGCCGCGACTCTTCTGCAAGTAAATGTTATCTTAAAATCCGATAATTCTAAAATAAAAAGTGCAAATCTAAGCCAAGATGCAAATATTATCGGGTTATTTTATTATTTTCAGAAGAGCTTTAAAGATAATATAGAAGAAATAGAGTATAATCTTACTCTGGATGAGGGCGAGACCAAAGAAGAAATAAGCCCAAAAGTTTACAAGATTTACAAAGACGGCGCGCATATTCGCACTGAACACTTTACCGGCCTAGATTATCGACTGAGAATGATAGATAAATTTTCTGACGGAAAACATACAAAGACAATTTTCTATGACGATACCGGTACCCTTAGCATGATAAGAATATATGACAAAGATAACGATAAGTTCTTTCCCGAAGAGTATTATTATACCACGGATAAATGGCTGCGATTTAAAGCGGAATACGAATATTTAGAGAAACAAGGCGACTTTAGACAAAATTACCGATTAATAAACTTATATTTTTACGACGAAGACGGACAGGTGATAGAGACATTTCACTCCATTGGGGAGCTAACGGCCTACTTTCTAAATATCTATTGTTCTGATCCGCAAAAAATGTACTTGTTAGTAGATGAGTCAGGCAAGCTTACAGACGCGCAGCTAAGGGTAAATAAGGCTAATATATTCAAGACGTGCATAGTTCACAATACTTTCCTCGCAAATTCCTACGACCTTACGTCTGCCCCGCAATCTTATTACAGGCACTTGTGCGAACATAGAAATGAATTCGACGCTATCGTATTTTTGACGATGACCGAGCGAACGGACTTTTTAAAAAAATACCGTGACTATGACAGGCGACGTGTATTTGTTATTCCGCATCCTTATGCTTTTCCCATAGAGCGGAGACCATTCGAAGAGCGTGAAAAAAAGGCCGTTGTTATCGCAAGATATGATCCTTCTAAACAATTGGAACACGCGATTAAAATTTTTAAATTAGTTATAAAAAAAATACCGGAAGCAAAGCTGGAGATTTACGGTTTTGGTCTGGAAGAAGAGAATCTTAAAAAATTAATTATCGAATTGGAGTTAGAAGAGAGTGTCATTTTAAAGGGCACTACTCTCGAACCTCTGGAAGTTTTTAGCAAATCACTTTTTTCTATGATGACCAGCCATGTGGAAGGTATGCCCTTAACTTTGCTCGAAAGTATAATGAACGGCTGTCCGGCATTCGCCTATAATTTGAACTACGGTCCCGCCGAGATTATTATAGATAACGCGACCGGATATTTGATTCCGCGCAATGATATGGTTGCCTTCGCTAAAAAGATAATTGAATATTGGAATAACGAGACTTTGCAGAAAAAGATGTCCGCAAACTGCTATGACGACGAGCAGCGTTTTAGTGTGGAGAAATTTCTTCGCAATTGGATGAACTTTATGGAGTCTCTGTATGAATTGCGTCGGGAGCGGATAGTCGCCGAAACGCAAAATGAAAATCGGGAGGCCGCGTATGCGTGAGCTTAGTTTGTGCATGATAGTAAAAGATGAGGAAAAATACTTGGCCGATTGCCTAAACAGCGTACATGGCGTGATGGACGAAATTATTATAGTCGATACAGGTTCGACGGATTCGACAACAGAGATTGCGAAACGATATACGGATAAGATATATCACTTTAAATGGATAAATGATTTTGCGGCCGCCAGAAATTTTTCTTTTTCCAAGGCAACAAAGGATTTTGTAATGTGGCTGGACGCGGACGATATAATTACGGAAGTGAACCGACAGAAATTACTGCTGCTGAAAGAAAAATTAACGGACAAAATGGATTGCATAATCGCTGAATACTACGCTACCTTTGACGGCGAAGGTAACCCATCCTCTGTTTTCCCACGAACCCGTATTGTGCGTCGAGCCGCGAATCTTCAATGGTTCGGCGCAATACATGAGATGATACAAAATGGCAGAGAAGGCGTATATGTTGATATATTCATCACTCATAACAAAAAGGAAGCCGAATTCTTCTCATACGACAGAAACCTGAATATAATTATGGAGCTGATAAAAGCCGGTACCGCTACGGTACGGGAATATTTTTATCTGGGACTGATGAAATATTTTACAGAAGAGGACGACGAAGCCTTTGAGGCGTTTGATAAAGTCATAAATTCGGAATACTTTGGAGAATTCGACCCTATGGAGATGTTTGTGGCAATGCATAATATGTATCGAAAACACGGGGAAAAAGAAAAGGCTATAGAAATTTTGGAAAGCAATAAAAAATTGATGGAGGACAAGGCGGAGTATTACTGTGTGCTGGGCTTGGCATACAAAGAGGACTACAATGATTTAGAAACCGCGTCCCACTTATTCAAGCAAGCTTTAAGGTGCAGGGGGACCTTTAACGACAAGAAATATCCCAGCCAGAGAAACTTGGAATATTACTACTACGCTCCGCATTTCCTGCTGGGCAAGATTCATTTACAAAAAAAAGACGCCGTTGGCGCGCTCAATTGCTTTGAACGCGCCGCGTCGTATCGTATAAGCGAGCAAACCGACCAATTAATTCAAAAACTGAAAGAGCTGCTGATTAAGCAAAGAGAGTTGGAATACGCTTAGAACGTCACACGGCGGGCAGGAATCGAAACCATCTATCCTTAATGTTGCGGCCGCTTAACGCATATATGTGTTTCTTCCAATTGTTTTTCCGTAATCTCGCCCGGGGCGCTCATTAACAAGTCCTGGGCGTTTTTGTTCATGGGAAAAGCGATTACCTCTCGCACACTCGGCGCGTCCGCTAATAACATAACCATGCGATCTATGCCGGGCGCGATGCCCGCGTGCGGCGGCGCGCCGTACTTAAACGCGTTATATAACGCGGGGAATTTAGCCTTTATTACGTCTACGGAATACCCGGCGATGCGGAACGCTTCTTCCATTATCCGCGGATTGTGGTTTCGTACCGCTCCCGACGACAATTCCACACCATTACATACAATATCATATTGGTATGCTTTTATTGAAAGAGGATCATCACTTTTTAAAACGTCCAAACCACCCTGCGGCATAGAGAACGGATTATGTGAGAACTCTATACGCCCTGTGTCCTCATTGCGCTCAAACATTGGAAAGTCCACAATCCAGCAAAAACGGAATGAATTTTTTTCGATTAAGTCATAGGCGACGCCCAACTTATTCCGCAGAATACCGGCAAATTTTAACGCTTTATCCCGTTCGTCGGCAATTAAGAATAACGCGTCGCTATCCTTAGCGCCGGTAACAAGTATTAGAGATTTCGCTTCGACCAGAGAAATAAATTTCGCCGCCGATCCCGTCAGCGCTCCATTTTCCACTTTTAGCCATACCAATCCCTTTGCGCCGTCGGTTACTATTTCATTCGTAAGACGATCAAACATCTTGCGGGGGGTAGACGCGGCACCGGGCACAACAATCGCCTGAATATTCTTTCCCGCAAACGCTCTAAACCCTGTTTTAGAGAATACGGCCGTTACATCGTTAAGTTCCAGAGGAATTCGTAAATCCGGTTTATCCGATCCAAATTTAATGATAGAGTCGTTATAGGTTATGCGAGGAAATGGCGTAGATGTAATAGCTTTGTCAGAGAACATTCTAAACACATCAAAGACAACAGCTTCTATTACCCCAAAAACATCTTCCTGCTCGGCAAAAGCCATTTCCACATCCAGTTGATAAAATTCACCGGGGGTTCGGTCGGCACGGGCATCCTCATCTCGGAAGCAGGGCGCAATCTGAAAATATCTGTCAAATCCGGAAAGCATTAATAATTGCTTAAACTGCTGGGGTGCTTGGGGCAGGGCGTAGAATTTGCCCGGATGGACTCGGCTGGGCACTATATAATCCCTTGCGCCCTCCGGCGAGGAACTTGTGAGAATAGGTGTTTGTATCTCCAAAAAGCCCAGATCTGTCATTTTATCCCGAATAGCCTTTATAATCTTAGAACGCATAATAATATTCTCGTGTAGTTTGGGGTTACGCAAATCCAAATATCTAAATTTCAGGCGCAAATCCTCACGTGTGTCTGTAGAAGCGGCTACTTCAAACGGCAATAACTCGGTACACTTGCCTAAAGTTTCTATTCTGCTTGGGATAATTTCTATCTTTCCGGTTTCCATGTCCGGGTTAACATCCGAACGCAACACAACTCTGCCAAATACCTGTACCGTCGATTCACGTGGAATGTCCCTTACAGTCTCTTTAAGCTCCTGAGTCTCGGCTACAACCTGCGTAACCCCATAATGGTCACGCAGAGTAAAGAACACTATGGCACCTTTGTCCCTTATGTTATTTATCCAGCCGCTTAATATAACATCCCGCTCGGCGTGACTCTCTCTTAACTCACCGCAATTATGCGTCCGAAACATATATTTCTCCTATCTTTTCTTAGTGTCTTTTAGTGAAACTATGCGGTTGAATGTCAGTTTCTCATCCGTCCGCTTCATATCGACCACAAAGTATCCGTGGCGAAGGAATTGGAATTTGTCCTCCGGCTGCGGGTTTATAAGATTTTCAACCCTAACATTTTCCAATACTATCTTGGAATTGGGATCTACATATTGGGTCCAGTCAATTTCCTCGCCGCTGATGTTTTCATCCGCCAGCAGACGACCGTAGAGATTTACCCTGGCAGGGATATTATGTTCGGCGCTTAACCAATGCAGCGTAGCTTTTACCTTGCGGGTTACATTACCGCTTCCGCTCTTTGTTTCAGGGTCGTAGGTACACAGCAGCTCAATTACATTGCCGGATTCATCTTTTACAACCTCTGCGCATTTAATGAAGTAAGCGCCCTTTAGCCGCACCTCGTTACCCGGATATAATCTATGAAAACCCTTCTCAGGCGTTTCCATAAAGTCCTCCCGCTCCACTAATATCTTTTTACAGAATGGAAGCTGTCTCTTGCCCAGGTCGGGATTTTCGCCGTTGTATTCGACGTCCACATATTCCTCAACCCCTTCGGGATAATTAGTAATAGTTACGGGCAAGGGATCTAAAACCGCCATAACCGCCCTTGCTTTAGACTTTAAGTCCTCACGCAAACAGTGCTCCAGCATAGAAATGTCCACTGTACTCATATCTCTGGCAATACCAATTTCGTTAAGGAAATTGTGTATGGAGGCTTGAGTAAAACCGCGCCGACGCAAGCCCTTAACAGTAGGCAGACGGGGATCGTCCCATCCGTCAACATAATTCAATGCCACCAACTGCCTAAGATAGCGCTTACTGGTTATAGCTCCGGTAATATTCATTCGTCCAAATTCGCGCTGTTTCGGCGGCTCGGGAAAGGCAAAGTCCAATGAGTTTAACACCCATTCATACAAAGGACGGTGATCTTTAAATTCAATACTACACATGGAATGTGTTATACCTTCGATAGCGTCTTGAATGGGATGCGCGTAATCGTACATAGGATAAATCTTCCATTTAGCGCCGGAACGATAATGCTCCGCCTCCAAAATGCGATAAATAGCGGGATCTCGCATGTTTATATTAGGTGACGCCATATCTATTTTCGCCCTTAAAACACGTTCGCCGGGAATAAATTTACCATCGCGCATTTGCGTGAACAGATTCAGATTCTCTTGTATACCGCGATCTCGATACGGGCTGTCAGTGCCCGGCGTGGTCAGTGTTCCCCTGTATTCTCTCATTTGATCAGCGGTTAGATCGCAGACATACGCCAATCCGCGTTCAATTAATTTAATGGTCAAATCATAAATCGTATCAAAATAATCCGAGCCGTAAAAAATATTTTTGCCCGGATCATAACCCGCCCACTTCATATCTTCCAATATGGCATTTACATATTCCATATCTTCTTTCAGCGGATTAGTATCGTCATAACGCAGGTTAAATTCCCCTCCGAACTTTTTAGCGGCACTGTGATTGATATTAATCGCGTACAAACTACCGATATGCAAATAGCCATTCGGCTCCGGCGGAAAACGCGTGTGAATAGGGCGTTGATATACCTGATTCTCTATATCTTCCTCAATAATTCTTTCCAAAAAATTACCGGCTGATGGTATTTCCATTAAGTTCCTCCTGTCAAAATCTTTACATATATTGTTAAGAGACAATGTAGCACAAAAATAAGGCTTTTACAAGCCTTTGATTTTTGTGATTTAATTGAGTTCATTATTCCCGGCTTGCGAAATGATTGCCTCAAACGCGAATGTTTTGTCCGCGTTTGCTATAGTGAACTTTTTTAATTCGCCTAAATTACGATATTCTTCCGGTATACGCTCAGGCTCCCTGGCTATCAGTATTTTTGTGTTGCTATCATCAATTGCGTCAAATACTCCGTTGTCTGTAACCTTGACATTTATACCCGGCGTAAGATACCTTAACAGATCATAAATGTTAGACCCGTAAAAGGTATCTGCATAATACATAACGGTAGTTTGCGAGGCGTCCAAATTATT